>NZ_LBEX01000009.1:0-7721 GCF_001999655.1 Thermosipho sp. 1074
GAAGTAGAAAATTTAGAAGTTCCATATCCTGTATATAACGAACGGATAAAGCTGAAGGTAGAAGAGCGGTTTGAAAAAGCACTGGAGGAGTTAAAACAGCTTACACTTTCTGAAAGAAAACGGCTTTTCATATCGACGTACATAGCACAGGTTGAGAGAGAGAAGTTCTACCTTTCAAGAAAGGACAAACTCAAAAAATCTTACAAACTTCTTGAGAATGTTGAGGAATTTGGGAAGTATATGGCAAGAAGATACAAAACTATGGAATTCGTGGTGGACATGGTGGAAGCGCACCCTTATGTGGAAGGACGGAAAACAGCGGTGAGGAAAGCGGTGGACAGGATGGGAGTAAAGAAGCTGGGGGAATTTATCCGGAGATACATAGAACTTGACGAGTACGACAGGAAGTTACTGGACAGGTTTATGAGAAATTACGGCAGGTACGATGGGATAAGGTTTGGAATGAGGGTGAATGGGTCTGAGGTAGTGAGGGGTTTTGCGAAGAAGTACCGGTTGGAGATACAACCGACGCTTTTAGCATACTGGTGTGAAGACGACAAAAGGGTGAGAGGGAGACTGGAGAGGATTTTGAAATCTATCGCTTCTATTTAACCAAGCTTACAAACAGCCATGCGGGAATACCAATTACATCTTCATCTTTAAATATCGTATTCTTTGTTATCACAATCCCACTACCGAAGACTTTTTTCATTCCCACGTAATCACCGGGACTTACGGTGTTTTGATACTTAACTTCCAGCGGAAGCAGAGCGGTTTTTGTATCTACCACAAAATCTATTTCTTTACCTTTATCGGAATACCAAAAGTATGGACCTTTTACCAAATCCAACCCAAACATGGAAATCTCCCGCTTTTTAAAAAGATGCCTCAATATTATCATTTCTATTTTGTGTCTCATTTCAATTGATTTGGCTGACGATCCTGTGAGAACGACCAGATCGTCGCTTACAATTCCAGAATCCACAAGGAATTTAATCGCTCTTTGCCATTCAGGTACGGTTGTTGTCTCATCAAGAAAAATGAAAGAATTTTTCTTTTTAAAATCAAATGACTTCTTGTAAAAAATCAGTACATTAGCCAGTTCCTCGTTGTCTTTAATCATGTCGCAGGGAAGGTACAGCACACGAATCGGATCAACATTTTTTTCAAGGAGTTTGTCCATGCAATCACCCCGTTAAATAATTTAAATAATTTACCATATAAGTCCTTATTTAGCAAATCTGTTCGCTAAATTAGGCCAAATTTAGCGAATGCAATAGCCAAATAAGACTCATCGCTAATTCATTTTCAACTCTTCAGCAGGCGAATTAATTGTATATCTATATTTTTCTCCATAGTTCATTTTCAAACACTATTCTGACTATATCCCTCCTTTTCTTACAATCTGCAAAATATTTTTCTTTATCTTTTATTATTGTTTCAAAAGTACAAGCATTGCAAAAGTACCTTAAATAACATTTTTTACACTTCCCATGTTGATCTTTATCAGATAATTTACGATAGTTTTTGATGGTTTCTTTAAGTTTTTGCCTTATGGTTTCCACTGGTTCATTTACGTTTGTAATAAGGTATTGACCATTCCCTGCAACTATGTAACATGGATAAACATCCCCAATGGCTGTTACAGCAAAACTTGTAATACCAGCATCGCAAAAATATTTTTTCGGGAAAGATGATATAATCTTATTGACTATTGTCCGAATCCTTATCCTAATATCCTCCGGGTCATTTAAAACTTTTATATTGCCTTTACTTATTTTCGTAAATACCTCGTAAATATCATCATTAATGTAATTTTTAGGAACTTCGAGTTCAGGTTTATCGGTAATCACCGGTTCGATTTTCACGGTATCTATCCCATAATTCATGTGAAAGAACTCTATCAAGACTTCTTCTGTGAACCCCATTTCTAAATGCTTTTTTGTGAATGTTACACCAATCATTTTTGGCTGATTTATTTTACGCAACATCCGTAAATTTTTATCCACGATCTCAAACGAAGGCTTACCACCTTTCATTGGACGTAGCAAATTTTGTATATCTTCCGGTCCATCCATACTCACAAGTATTTCAAAGTTAAAACCCGTATTCTCCATGACCATCTTGATTAAGCAACCTATAATCTCTTCTTCAACGCCAAGCCCTGTGACCACTTCTATAACAGGGAATTTTTTGATAAAACCTTTTTGATGCAGTTCTCTCAGAAGGTAAATGGCGCTTAAAATTCCTCTGATATTTAGAAGTGGTTCTCCGCCGAAGAACTTTATCTTTTCTATAGAATCGTATAGTTTGTAAAAAACTAATATTGACTTTTTTACAACTTCCGCGTTCATCAGATGGTTTTGCCCGTATGTCCCTCCCTTTGCGTAACAATATAAACAATCCATAGTACAGCGTTGGGAAACCAATAAGGTCAACTGGGATAGTCTTTGAGCACTTATATCTTTGATTTTTTCTGCCATTTTTTCTACTTCCTTTATGGTTGTAAATATATCTTTGATTATTTTGTAATTCTCTTTATCTTTGCTTATGTACTCTGTAAACATAGTTTTAAATTTTTCGGCAGATGTATTTAGTAGAAATTCGAAAAAATTTTTGTAATTTTCATCTATCTCATAAATACTTAGTGTAGGTATATGAAATAATATCGCTCTGTTTTGTTTAACGACGGGAAAAAGAATAAAATTCGTCCTCAATCTTTCCAGATTTCTTTGAAAATATTCCATAAATACTCGGGTGTTTTTCATAACTTTCCCTCCTTGATTATGGGGGTTCTGTTAATCAGAAATATTTAAAACCAGCAAGTATAGTATTGAATTAAATAGCCTCTCAAAATTTTTCCCGTACTTTAGCGAAGAAGGTAAGAAACGACTTCATAATTACTGCCTTGCGGTTTCAATTTGCTCAATAAGTTGCCCTTGAATTATCTGCCTATATTCCATGCAGTTTTTAAGCAACTCATCGTGATCTCCCTCGCAAATAATTTCTCCGTTATCCACAACAAAAATCTTATTCGCCTTCTTTATAGTTGATAGCCTATGCGAAACGATTATCAAGGTTGTATTCAGTTCAAGAAGATTTTTGAATATCTCCTCTTCCGTTTTTGAATCAACACCTGATGTGGCTTCATCAAGTATTAGCACCTTCGGTTTTCTTATAACGGCCCTCCCTATTGCTACTCTTTGTCTTTGACCATCCGAAAGTTTCGTACCTCGCTCGCCTACCAGAGTTTCGTAGCCATTTTCAAGTTCATTCACAAATTTATCCACGCACGCTATCTTCACAGCTTCTTTAAATTCTTCTTCACTGAACTCGTCATCCAGAATGATATTTTCCCTAATGCTCATGTTGAACAGGAAATCGTTCTGTCTAACGATAATCACATTTTTCCTAAGGTTCTCCAAAACATATTCCTTTATGTTTTTATCGTTTACCAACACTCTCCCTGATGAAACTTCGTAGAACTTCGGTAAAAGGTTCAATATTGTGCTCTTTCCGCTTCCACTCGTTCCCACTATGGCTACTCTTTCTCTTCCACGAATGATAAAGTTTATATCCTTCAAAACCGGTGAATTGTTGTAGGAGAAAGAGACATTTTCATAAGCAACGGTTTTTACATCGCTTCCTAAAAGCACCTCTCCAGATTTTTCATTCTCCTCTGGGAGTTTATAGATATCGTCTATCCGTCTTAGAATTTGACCAGCACGCTGCAAAGAAACGTAATACTGACTTAAGACTCTAACTGGTGAGTACAACCATCCAACGTATGAGTAAAAACCTATCAAAGTTCCGAGTGTCAATTGCCCCTTCATTATTAAATACCCTCCAAAACCAAGCACCAAAGCTGGTGTCAAACTGGCTATGAATCCAACTACTTCTTCATCGCACCGCGAGAAAAAGCTGTACCTGTTTTTAGCTTTGAACCATTCGTTCACATTTTTTGAAAAAAGATCCTTAAAAAAGCTTATTTTGTTAAGACCCTTGATCGCCCATATACCTTCTATCTTCTCACGAAAACTTTCCGTGAGCTTTGCATACTTCTCCCTTTCTTTTTTCGCTGTTTCTCTGATTTTCCTGTTGAATGCTTTCAAGGAGAAGTAATATACAGGAAGCATAATGAAAGTGACAAGTGCGAGCTTCCAGCAGAAATAAATAAGTACACCACTTACAAGGAACAAAGTAAAGACATTTGAGAATATAACAGCTATAGCTATTCCCAAAACTTCTGCCATTTCTGGAACATCGTTTAAAACCCTTGACATCAAATCTCCCGTGTTAAGATAGGTATGCTTCCACATTGGGACTTTAAGTAGCTTTTCGAAAAGGGCATTTTGTTCATCAACAACCACTCGGTTAGCCGTTTTGTAGTACATGTAATTTCCGATCAAAGTAAACAAATGTTCAATAAAAGTCACGCCAATAAGAGCAGCGATGTAAATTCCAAGAAATTCAAATCTGCTCTTTCCAACGATGTCATCGATCAAAAACCTTATTAGAAAAGGCCTTACAGCACTAAAGAGAAGTATAAAAGGAGATATCAAAAAAAGCGGCAGCTGGTAACGAATGTACTTTCCGGAGTACTTTAGAACAGAAAGCGTATCATCTGTCATTGTACCATCCTCCTTACTTCGCTTTTAAATCCTGTCCAGATAGGACCTCAGAACCTGCGTGACAAAATTACGTTTTTGCACACATTCATCAAAACTTATCCATTGTCCTGTTGAGATGTAGTTTCCCGCGGTGCATTGAGAACACAAATATTCCATAAAACAATCTTCACATTCTTTGTAATGCTTCGAAAAAATCCTTGCGTATTCAAAATGTTTATGTCTCATCTTTTCCTTCAATGTTCCGATATTCTCGTATACCGTTCCAATTTTAAAACCGTCCTTTCCAACTAACATTTGGCAAGGATAAATTTCACCGCTTGCAGTGACTGTAAAATTGGAAATTCCTGCATCACAGAAATAAGTATTTGGCTTCGAGTTAGTAATCCTATCAAAAATTTGTTGGATTTGTTCTTTTATATAAGGATCACACTTTCGAAGTTTAAACAATCGATTCCAAATGCCAAAACTTGATAAACACGTGTCTTGTACAGCTATTTTTGGATCTGTTGACACTACAGGAACGATGAAAATCCTTTCATGAGTTAAATGGTATCTCTTTACTAAAAAATCAATGATATCTTCGGGCTTTACATTAAGATCTTGATGTAATTTGGTATATGTCACTTCAAATGCTTTAGGTTGATTTATATACCTCAACTTTTTGATATTTTCATCAATCAAGTTAAAAGAAGAATAACCATTTTTGAAGGGTCTAGTTAAATTATGAATTTCTGGGGGGCCGTCTATGCTTACAGTTACTACAATATTGCACTCTTTATATCTTGAAATTAAACCTGTTAGCTCTTCGACTACCCGCGGAGGTACCGCCAGGCTTGTTACTATTACGTAGGACGGTTGTTCTCCCAAACGAGTACTAAACCACTTCAAAACATATTCAATTAAACGCAAATTAAGGAGGGGCTCCCCACCAAAGAAATTCACATCTTGTATTCCAATATATAATTTTGTGAATACTTCTAAGGTCTTTGCAGCAATTTTTTCAGTCATTAATGATTCTTTGTCATAGCTTCCCTTAGCTCCATAGCAATACACACATCCTAAATTACAGGTTTGTGAAATCAGTAAATTTAATCGTCTCAACAAAGTATTGGGAAAAACTTGTATTTTCTCGCTGCTTTCAGAGTTCTGTTCAAAGTCCTGGATTAATTCATAAAAATCTTCTATAAGGTTCACAAGAAGCTTTTTTGAAAAGTTCCTTACCGATTTAAAGAATTTCTCCTCACTGTCTGAAGAAATTATCAACTTATAAAACTTGAGATGTTCTGAATTTAATAAAAACATTGAAAGGCTTCTTTTATTGAATAAAATAGCATTTTCATTATTGGCACTCTCAAATATTGTCAGAAACTTCGATAGTTCCCTAAGTTTTTTTCACACCGCAAAGATGTCTTTACGGATAACCGTCCATGACTTTTCCATTAAATCCCTCCTTCAGACTCCACCCAAGCTTAGCTTGGGGGGATCGTTTTCTTAAAACTACCTACAATATTTCACTTTTTCCACAACTACCTAATCCGCACCCACAACCCAGTACTTGCTGATTCTTTTTGGAGCTGTTAAGTTTCTTCATCCTCTTCCCCTCCTTTCCTCTTATTTCCCGCCGGCGGGAAGCTGCAAGATAACACCTACCCATCCACATACTGCTCAATCACAGGGTTTTGGCTATGTGTACCGTCACCTGTGTGGTAAAATAAAATAAATCACTCATCAACACTCTGAGATACAACGGGTGGTGTGCTTTCGGTTTGGCTATCTGAATCTGTCTTGTCACCAAATGTAATTACTGATAAAAAAAGGAGCATCAGTATTAATACAAGTCCTACAATCTTTCTCATATTCTCACCCCTGTTGAGAGGATAACATGTTCCATGTGATTTTTCAAATTTATGCGTTTCGAAATTCTTTTTTCATGCGGGTTCTAGAACGTAAATTTGTATGATTTTTTAAGATGTAGATTTTCAATGTATAACAGAAACAAGGGATTTGAAAACATGAAAAAAACACCTGATATGTTCATACCTGTTTTCGAATACGGAGCATTTGCAAGGCCATTTATAGTTCAAATGATCAACATGAAATTACCTAAAGCTGTAAAATATTCCGCTGTATCGCTGCTGTATACGTGGGAAGGAAAGTACAGCCAAGCAATTCAGTATGTAAACAAAGCTATTAGATTTTGTAATAGCGAAAGTATGAGATTTTTCCTTCTTGCGAGGAAACTATCGTGCAAGTCCAAGCTTGGAGAATTTGACCCGCAACTCTATAGATGTTTAAAATCAAATTTAAACAAGGTAAGCGGAAAGGTACGGGAAGAGATAGAAATGTTACTCATAAATGTCAAAGCTAGATATGAAAAAAAGTCAGTATCTGAACCGAGAATTTGGGGAAGTAACAAGACTTCTTCTGCCTTTGTATTTTACTATCTTGGAAAAGCGCGGAATAGTGTAGCTAAAAATGATGTACCTCATGCGGTGCATCATTACATCCAAGCATATAAACTATCCAAAACTATCCCACACCCATCTGGTGTCGTTAGTTCTCTCAACGATCTTGCGTGGGATATAAAAAACATCCACCCACTCTGGGCTTATTCCATTTCACAAAAAGCGGTATACTGGCTTGGATACTATCGTGAGACATCAGGCAATTTGTTCGGTGCCCTCGATACCCTGTTCGTGATTGAAAAAAAGATCAACACGTTTTCCATTTACAGAACATCAAAGGTTATACGTTCGTTAGGAGTTTCAAAGAAATACGAAAAACTTTTGAAAGAAGTGGAGAGATACATCCCAAAATTCAACGTGTCAATCTACGCAAACACAAAAGATTTAAGGAGATTCATACGCAAAATCGTAGGGTTGTGCAGGGGAGAGAAGATATCGGCTGGGAGGATATCGGAGATAATAACCGGGAAGACGAAGAGGATCAGAGGCAACACGTTGAAAAAAATAATAGAAGGGAAGGAAGTAGAAAATTTAGAAGATCGGGAGAGCGGCGGGTAGGGGAAGAGGGGAGATCTCGGGGGGCGCCGGATCATTAAAAAAAAAAAAAGAGTACGACACCGTGTAG
>NZ_LBEX01000006.1:0-4828 GCF_001999655.1 Thermosipho sp. 1074
TTCTTATCCGCAGAGCTGCTATCTATTTTTCAATGACCTTTCTTTTTTCACACAGCGATTACTATTCTACAGTATAATTGTGACATTCAAACTCACATTTAGTAAACAATATGAATACTACAAGAAACAACAATGTAAACTATACCACTTATTCAGGGGTTTTTACACAAAAAAAAAACAACAAAAAAGCGGGAAAATTTCCCGCATATTGGTGGCGGCGATGGGACTCGAACCCATGACTCACTGATTATGAATCAGTTGCTCTAGCCACTGAGCTACGCCGCCGCATCTGTTATATTATCATAATTTGTTTTTTGTGTCAACCTTTTCTGTGGCATTTCAAATTAACAAAAAAAATAGTTTCACCTATTTTGCAAAACAAAATATGAAATATCTTTGATTTATAGCTCATTTAAAATTTTAATCTTTATAAATAACGTAAAAACAACTTCCAGAGAATTTATCTCAGCACAAACATGTTTTATCGTCTACAAATAAAAAAAGGAGAACGCCAAGTTCTCCTTTTCTGGCTCCGGCGGAGGGACTCGAACCCCCAACCTAGTGGTTAACAGCCACCCGCTCTGCCTATTGAGCTACGCCGGAACTTCGCTATCGCTTATATATTATACCATATTTTAGATTTTTGTCAATCATAGTATCTTATAATAACTTCCAGAAAAAAATATATCACATTTTTTACCGTTGTCAATAATTTTTCAGAGTTATCAACAAAACATCAACCGTGTCTCTTACTTTTTTTCATTTCATACATTTTCTTATCTACTTCTTTTAAAATTTCTCCAAAATTCTTTTGCTTGTTGTGCTTTACAATTCCATATGAAAAATCAATATCTGATTTTCGTTTTATCCTATCAACAACTTGTTTTGCATTTTTTCCATTTACAAAGATTAAAAACTCGTCTCCTCCGTATCTTACAACTTTATCTTCTTTCCTTATACTTTTCTTACATAATTTTACAAATTTTTTCAATACTTTATCGCCATAATCATGTCCATATGTATCATTAAGTTTTTTAAAACCATCCAAATCTATAAATATTATAGAACAATCACCGTTAAAATTCATCTTGTTTAAGAAATTCCTGTTGTAAGCACCTGTTAATGGATCAAATAAAGAATTTCTAAGTGTCTCCTTCTTTTCTTTAACAAGTTTATCAAAAACTTCTCTAAATTTAAAATTTATAGTCAAAATTTCAGACAACAAATTAAACACGTATAATTCTTTAGATGTAAATGCATTTTTTCCACCTTTTTCAAACAACACCGCACCAAAAACCTCTTCTTCAAATTTTAAAGGCACACCATAAATGGAAACAATTCTATGTTTTCCAAACACTATTCTTTCATATCCTTTTGGAAGGACTAATCTTTCTGAATTTCTCACATACAACTTTTTACCAAAATCCATTATATATGAAACAATTGGCTTCTTTTTAGGCGGAACAACAAAATTCATCCTTTCTTCAAAACCTATATTTGCATAATGTATGTAAGTACTTCCATCACCTCTTCTAGTCGCTACAACGAGAGAGTCAATTATTTTCTGTCCTTTTAAAAAATCAAACAACTTTTTTGAAACTTCCGAAAGAGTTTTCCTATTTAAAATATCCAAAAAAATACTTTGTGGAATTTTATTTAAAGGCTTGATAATATCTTTTGCATACGAATATACATTGCTTGAAATATTTACCAAAAAAAGTATTGAATACCTCAAACCTTTGGACTTTATCCTGAAAAACTTCAAAAGAAATATCTGTCCACCAATTTCAATTTCTACCTCAAATTCTAATTTATCTTTATAGTAATTCTTCAAAACCATATCAAAAAATACTTCTAATTGCGAATATTTCTTTGAAAAAACTTTAATTTTATCTTCCGTAACATTTTTAAAATCAAAAAAATCCATATTATACATCTTAGCATAGTTTAATAGACTAGATGAAAAATATTTAAGTTTTCCCCCATGCCAAACTGCAACACCCATTTTTGAAGATTTACCATCAAATACCAAATTAACTAAATTTCTTAACTTTAATATATACATCAAAGAAAAAATCAAAAGAAGGCCTAAAATCACAACTAAACCCAAAACAAAATACATATTACCCCCTCCAAATCATACATTTCTAATATAAAACACAAAATATTTAAAATCAATTAAAAACAAATTATTTACAAAAACGTAACAACAAATCCCGAACCAAAAACAAATGTTATCAGTCTATATATGTGAGTGATAAAAAGAAAAATAATTTTGGAGGTGGTTAAATTGAGATACTTGGACAATAAAATGCAAGAATTAGTCCAACAAGCAGCAGAAAACCTAACTCAAAAAAGGCAAAATCTTTTAAAACCAGAGCATGTGCTCTATGAAATTCTACAAGATGATGTAGTGCAGAAACTTATAAAAACACGTATAAATTTAGATGAAATACTGGATAGAATTGAAGAATTAATTGAAAGTCAATATGGTGTATACTACGGTTCTGGTTCTGGAGTTTACATGTCAAATGAACTTTCCAGAATCTTTGAACTCTCTAGAAAAGAGGCAAAATTGATCGGTTCAAGTAAAGTTTCACCTATTCATTTTCTTTTAGCACTGCTCAAGGATAACTCTACTCAAGCTGCTGCTATACTAAACAAATACGGGATCACATACGAAGAAGTATTAAAATCGGTGAAAGAACTTGTGGAAAATGGAGAATTAGATGAAGAAGGAAATGTACTTTCAAAATACACAGTGGATTTAACAAAACTTGCAAGAGAGGGTAAACTTTCACCTGTTATCGGTAGGGAAAAAGAAATTGAAAGAGTTATTGAAATTCTCTCTAGAAAAACAAAAAACAACCCCGTGCTCATAGGTGATCCAGGTGTCGGTAAAACTGCTATTGTTGAAGGTCTTGCACAAAAAATTGTTGAAGGAAAAGTCCCTGAAAAACTTAAAAATAAAAAGATATTAATGCTTGATCTTGGAAAAATGCTTGCGGGTAGTAAGTATCGTGGCGAATTTGAAGAAAGATTGAAAAAGGTAATGGAAGAAATAAATAAAATGAAAAACAATGTAATTCTCTTTATCGACGAACTTCATACAATAGTTGGAGCAGGTGCTGCAGAAGGTGCTATGGATGCATCCAACATGTTAAAACCTGCACTAGCCAGAGGAGAACTACATGCAATTGGTGCAACAACTTTAGAAGAATACAGAAAACACATAGAAAAGGACAAAGCCCTTGCCAGAAGATTTCAACCTGTATTAATTGAGGAACCTAGTGTAGAAGAAACTATAAAAATATTAAAAGGTTTAAAAGAAACATACGAAAAACACCACAACGTAAAAATAACGGATGAAGCTATAGAAGCCGCAGCAAAGTTATCCTCAAAATACATACAAGATAGATTTATGCCAGATAAAGCCATAGATTTGATTGACGAAGCTGCAGCAAAGATAAGTTTAAAGTCCGCCGATCCAAAAATTTCAGAACTAAAGGAAAAAATAAAATCTTTAAGTGAAAAAATCGATGAACTTACTATAAACTCCCAATACAAAGAAGCAGCTGAAATGAAACAACAAATGTATAAACTTCAAAATCAATATGAAGAACTCGAAAAGAAATACGGAACTGACAAAGTAACCGCCGACACAGTTGCAAAGGTTGTAGAATCATGGACTGGTATACCCGCAACTAAAATGATGGAATCGGAAAAAGAAAAGTTATTAAGATTTGAAGAACTTGTACATCAAAGAATGGTAGACCAAGAAGAAGCAGTCAAAGTTGTTGCAGATGCTATCAGAAAAGCAAGAGCAGGCATAAAGGATCCCAATAGACCAATTGGTACCTTCTTATTCTTAGGTCCAAGTGGTGTTGGTAAAACAGAACTTGCAAAGACCATTGCAGAACTTTTATTTGGTTCCGAAAATGCGCTCATTAGAATTGACATGAGTGAGTACATGGAAAAACACTCAGTTGCAAGACTCATTGGTGCACCTCCAGGATACGTAGGTTACGATCAAGGAGGACAATTAACAGAGCAAGTAAGAAGAAAACCATATAGCGTAATTCTTTTAGATGAAGTTGAAAAAGCACATCCAGAAGTATTTAACGTATTACTACAAGTCTTTGATGATGGTAGATTAACAGATGGAAAAGGCAACACAGTTGATTTTAGAAACACGATAATTATAATGACCAGTAACCTTGCAAGTGATAAGATATTGAGAAAGGTTGAAGCGGGAATAGAGTTTGAAAAGATAGAAGAATCTGTAAGGGAAGATTTAAAGCACTATTTTAGACCAGAATTCATAAACAGAATTGACCACGTTGTGATATTTAAACCACTTACAGAAAAGCATATGAAAGAAATAGTCGAAAAATTGATTTTAAGGCTTGAAAAGAGATTAAAAGAAAAAAACCTAAAAATAAAACTAACAGATAACGCAAAAGCATACCTTGCAAAGAAAGGATATGATCCAGCCTTTGGAGCAAGACCACTAAGAAGATTAATAGAACGAGAAATTGAAACACCACTTTCAAAGAAAATTATAGCTGGAGAAATTAAAGAAGGAGATATAGTTTTAGTTGATGTAAACAACGGAATAATCTCAGTTGAAAAGGAAAAAGAACTTACAAAATAAGGGGCAAGTCGCCCCTTATTTTTTATTCTAAACTAAAATATAAAGACAACAAATCTAAAATCAATAGAACTTTGTTTTTTCACTCTAAAAAATGCTATAATATAATTGTATAGTGATTTTTTTCTCATAAAAGGAGGGGAAAACATGAAGAGATACGTATGTAGTGTATGTGGA
>NZ_LBEX01000014.1:0-5435 GCF_001999655.1 Thermosipho sp. 1074
ATTGTTCTCAAGGTATAACCCTTTAAATAGTTCCTTTTTCCCAAAAAATGCTTGCCTTAGTGTATCTAAAAATAAGCTTTTTCCAAATCTTCTTGGACGCGATAGAAAAAAATATTTCCCATCTTCTACCAGTTTTTTTATATATCCTGTTTTATCTACATATGCGTATTTTTCTTCTCTTACTACTACAAAACTTTGTATCCCTATCGGTAATCTTTTCATATCTTCCACCGCCTATTTTTTTACATATATATTCTAACACTTAATAGCAGTACTAGCGAGGTTAAAGAGTATCAATGGAGATTATTTTATTTAAATCTATACATTTTACTTCATCATTTTCTTCTAAATCTTTAAAACCATTTTTTGAAAACAAATAATAAATGATTTTTGTCGGTTCATATTTAAGGTCTTTTAAAAGAAATGGGATTTTTTTTCGAAGATTATTCAACACTTTTCCATCTACTTTTTTATTTGTCCATTTGCATTCACCGACGTATAGAATATTGTCTTTAATGCCAACAATATCTATTTCATTACCAGCATCCCACCATCTTCCTACTTTTTCAACACCGATGTGTCTTTTTAAATATTGTTTTGATATCTTTTCAAACGTGAAAGAGGCGTATTGAGAAATGGTGAGTTTTATTTTTTCAAGGAGCCTACTTCCAAGACCTCTGTATATCATTTCTTGATAGGGATAAATATAACGGAAGAAAAATCTGAGATATTCATCATTTATGTAATAGAATGCCTTTTTTCTGGGTTTTTTTAAAGAGAATGGTTGTTCTTTTTTTACAAGCTCAAGTTCAAGGAGCCTTGCAAGATACGTACCTATATTTTTATACTCCACACCACTTTCATTTGCTATTTCATTTGGGGTAGTTTTTCCATTTGCTATAGCAGTTAAAATGGAAAAGTAATTTGATGGATCCTTTTTGAATTCTTCAAGAGTTAGGAATTTTCCTTCCTCAACAAGGAATTCTCCAGGAGTTAAAAGCTTTTCCTTTAGTGCATCCCAAAAATTTGTATATTCGGAAAATTCCAATAAATAAAGTGGGATACCGTCTGTAACTCCGTATGCAAGAACATTATCTTCTTTCTTTTTGAACTTAAAAAATTTCATAGAATCCCCAAAATCCATTGGGAGTATTTTGTATTGCCCCGTTCTGCGACCGTATATCGGGCTATTATGAGAAAGAGCTATTTTTTCTATCATACCACTGTATGATCCACACAAAATGAAATTCACACGCTTTTTTGAAAATTCTTTGTCCCACCATCTTTGAAATACAGATAGGAAAGTTTCATCTCTATAAGGGATGTATTGAAATTCGTCAATAACAATAGAAGTTACTTTTCGCAAGTCAATTGCCATGTTCAAAAAAGAAAAAAATTCTTCCCAGGAATTAATCCTGAGAGTTTCTGGAAGGTTTATGAGTTCTTTTATTTCATTTAGGAATCTGTTCATTAACATGGTACTTCCGGAAAGGTCTGCAGTGAAAAAAAGGCCGTTTCTTACTACATGTTCAAGAAGAAAGGTTTTTCCCACCCTTCTTCTACCATAAATTACTATCAATTCAGCCTTTTTACTGGAAAGTTTTCTTTCAAGAAACTTTCTTTCTTTTACTCTGTTTATGAACATATTACCACCTCAAATAAATTATACCATAATTTACTAAAGATATATTTACTAAAGTTATCTTTAGAAAATATACAAGTTGATAAAAGTTGGAGAAGGTTAGAACCCTCTTTTTGCCATTCTGAGCGCGTATGCGCGAAGATTTTTGAAATAACTGACGGTGTGGAAATAAGATCCTTCGCTTACGCTCAGGATGACATCCCATTCGCACTGCGTGCTCAGGATGACGTCCCTTTTTACTGTCATTCCAAGCCCGATGTTCAAGTTGGTATGGAAGAGCTTTGAAATGGAAAAATGGAAAAATTGAAGATTTCACTCCAGAATTTTAGAATATAGTTTATTAAAAGTTTCTATTTTTAGCCAATCAATTGTTTTAATTTTCTCAGTTATTTTGTTTAGGCTCCATTCAGGAGACAATATAGAAAGAATACATCCAAGTTTTGCTTTGTCTTTTATCCTTTCTTTTTTACTCAAGTATCTATTTATACTGATATCATCAATAGTGTTTTCGATTTTTTCTATTATGTAAGTATGATTGTTTCTTAAAGAGTCTATAACAAATCTTTCTATTGCGCCAGGGTTGTCTGGTGGAATAACAAGAACAAGTACTTCAACAAAGATTTCATCAAACAGCTGATTTGGAATTGATATTTTTTGCCATGCATTGATATTTTTGATACCATTGCCGATGAGTTTGATTAGTATTTCATCGGTATCTTCGTCCCTATCAAGTAATATAATAATTTTTTGGATCAGTTCTTTGTCATATCTGGTTTGTGAGATGTATTCTTTTGCTTTTGTAAAGAAGGGTTTTATTCTTGATTTCCCTCCAACAGAAACAATAGCTATATTTTCATTAGTGTTTCTGGATAAGTTTGTTTGGAATTGATTGTTCTCAAGCTCTACATTGAAAAATGTCCTTTTACTTTGAACTTTGAAGTTTCCTCTCTTTTCAAGATAAAAGCCTATTAATTCTTTGTCTGTATTTCCTTCACATATGATAAGTCTGTTCATTATTATCTCAACTCCAGATGAAATTCTTGAATGTTTCTTAGGGCTTCAAGACCTGTTAATTTTAGCAATCTTAATTTTCTATCGTGTTCTTTAAGGGTAAATACTCTTATATCATATTTTAATTCATTTTCTGAGAGGTTTTCCAAGAAGATTTCAAGAAATTCTTGGTTATGTGAAGTTATGAATAGTTGATTATTGTATTCTTTGCTATATTTAAGTAAGGATTTGGCCAAAATGGGTATTGATTCTGGATGGAAATTGGTGTCCAGTTCTTCTATTAGGTGAACGGCCTCTCTATGCAGAACAATATTGCCAATAAGATAATATAGTTTTCTAAAACCATCCCCAAAAACCGAAAGAGGAATTTTTCTATCTTTTGTATATACGTATATTTTAGATGAGCCGTCTGGAAGAGGTATATTGTCTATACTCTTTATGTTTGGAAACACATCTCTTAATTTTATAGTAAATTCTTCAAGTTTTTCGGCTCTTTTGAGTGCACCATACAATACTGTTTCTTTTATAGGATCTCTATGATTTAATAAGTCATGGTAAATTGCCATTTTAAGTGGTTTAATATTTTCAAAGTAGGTTGGTAATGTAATGTCAAAACTACTTTCAGTATTATTTAATGTTATTTTGATTTTCCCAAAATAAGTTCTGTTAATATTATTTTTTTCTGCTATTATCATAGGTTTATTTTCGAATAACCTAAGAGGCCCACTTTGACCTCCGAAAAAAGGAGATAAAAAAGTTGAATAGTTAAACTCAAAAACTGTTTCGTTTTTTTCTTTATTGTAGTTTTCTGATTCTATAAAAATTAACAATTTTTTTGGATTGGAATGATAGTTATTGAATAGATTCAAAATAGCTTCACCATAATCATAGGGTCCCATAAAATTTCCATTTTGCCTGTTCAGAAAAATTCCATTGAAAAAGGCTCCTATGTTTAAACCACATGAATGAAGAAAAATGGCTTCAAGAATTGTGGTTTTTCCTAAATTATTACTGCCAAAGAAGACATTTATAGTTGAAAGATCATCTATTAACATGTGTTTGAACTTTCTAAAGTTCTTTATTTCTATTTTTTTATAATTTTTTTCAAAAATAAAAATCACCACCTTTTTGAATAGCAACATAATTTAAAGAACAATTAAATTGTATCACATATTGTGTGGTTATATTTTAACATATGGTAAGATTCTTCGCCCGCTCGCTCTTTTCGGATGACATTCCTCTTCCTGTCATTCTGAGTGCGTACGCACGAAGAATCTTGAAATGAGTGACGGTGTGGAAATAAGATCCTTCGTCACTTCGTTCCTCAGGATGACAAAAAAGGAAAAGCGCTTGGAATGACAAACACACCCCAACACTCTCCAATCTCCCCAACCTCTCTAACCTCTCCAACCCTCGCTAAAACTCTCTATCAAACTCTTTCCCATTCAAAATATGCTATATTCCTTTCTCTCTTGTCAAATTCTACTCCTATTATGTATATCTCTTTGCACTTTCCTTTATACTTTTCATGATATCTTTTTTCTTTTAGCTGCTCTAGTGCTCCCTTTTTCTCTTTCCCTTCTATTACTTTAAATTCAAATATATAACATTTTTCTTCAAACCTTACAGTTAAATCTATCCTTTCTTTATTTGTTACATCCTCTGCTTTTACCTCTATCCCTAGCGCTGCAAAATATGCATAAAACACACTTGCATAAAATCCTTCGTATTTCTCTATATCATTTTTCCTGTACCAGTCACTTGGTATCGATGCAAAAAATGCGTGAAATATCTCTTTCATCTTTCCTATCTCTGCTTTCTTTATCGCTTTTATTAGTCCTATCATGTTTCTATCTTTTGACCTTAAATCTGTACAGTAATTTAATATGTGTCTGTTAATTGCACTTTTTACTTCAAGGTTGGGATATGTTAGATTGTATATGTTCATCCCTATTTCTCTTTCAACACTCTTTATTGTTAGATATCCCGTTTGAAATAATAATACTTCTGGTTGGATGTTTTCTATTTCAAAGCTTTCAAGTATTTCTTCTCCTACTTGTAGGTTTTCTATTTCTGGTAGGTAGTATCTTTCTTTCATTAATAGCTTTATCAAAAATGTTGGCGTTCCCGTTTCAAACCAATATGGCCTGTATATCTTTTTATCCAAAAATAATAATACATCAAATGGATTGTATACCTTTTCCCCTAAAAAATTGTACCCATTGTACCACTTTTTCATCTCTTCTTTGTCTATTCCTTCTAATAACTCTTTAAATCCTTCTTCTAATTCTTTTTGCGTTATCCCACATATGCTCGCATATTTTGGATCAAGTGTTATATCGTTTAAATTGTTTAACCCAGAAAATACCGATGCTTTCGAAAATTTGGTTACTCCTGTTATAAATACAAATTTTATATATTCATCTGCATCTTTTATCACCGAATAAAAGTTTTTAAGGCTTTCTCTCATCTCTTTTGCTATCTCTTTCTCTTCTATGTTGTCTAATATCGGCTTGTCGTATTCGTCTATCAATATCACTACTTTTTCTTTCTCTTTTTTGTATACCTTTTCTATTAGTTCTATAAATCTATTCTTTATACTTTTCTCCTCTAGTTTTATATCGTATCCTTCTGCGTGTTTCCTTAATATCATATCCTGTGTTTCTCTTAGTTCTTCCTCTGTTTTATGTACCCCTGCTCCAAAGGATATATAGATAACAGGATATTTTTTACTCCAATCCCAATTGTTCTCAAGGTATAACCCTTTAAATAGTTCCTTTTT
>NZ_LBEX01000016.1:0-20319 GCF_001999655.1 Thermosipho sp. 1074
TCTCCAAGCGTTTAACGCACTTATGTTATGATTAATTCTCATACCTTACCCACCTCCGTGTGTGTTATTTTTTAGCCCAAGGCACTCTGCAAGAATATTATCGGAAGTACAAAAGGAAACTTTAATTTTTTTAAAATAGTATCACTCTAAAATATTTTTTTGAAATTATTTCAGATATCGTAAACCCCATTTTCTCAAGTTCTAAAGCTATTTGTTTTGTAGATTTTAAGATCCTTATTTCAGGGTTATACCATATGGGGTTATTTTTATCATTAAAATCTGGCATCAAATAAATCAATGCACCTTTTTTTGTATTTTTTGGTAAGATAATTTTCGGATTTGTATTTATTATATTCATTCCCAACACCGCTTCGCTTTCTTCGTCTATTATTGAAAGTTCGTTTAATATATTTTTTGGTACTTTTTCATCAATGAAGTTTATTTTGTTACTTTTTAACTTTTGAAGAATTTCAAATAGTAGATCATTGTCGATATCAAATGGCCATTTATCTATAATTTTTTTTCTTCTTTCTTTTACGAGTTTAATTGAATCATTTGTGGGATATGGATAAGTATACAAGAAATTTGAAGATCTTTTCCATACACGTATGGGATTAATTATTCCGAAACCAGAGAATTTTTCAGAGATATTCCCACACCATATTATTTCATCGCTACTTTTTGAAAATTTTGGTGTTGTATATAAATAAAATCCATCGTATTCGTATTTTCCAAGTGACAGATCTCCAATTTTTGGATTTTTTTCACAGGATTTTATGTGATATTCAAATGCCTTTTTAAAATCTTCCTTTTCTTCAAATATTTTTGCAAGTCTGTAGTAGTAAAATGGAAAATCATCAATATTTTTTATATTTGATAGTAATCTTTTCTTTCTTTCAAGGTCTTTTGTGTTAAGTGCTGCAACGTATTTTGCATAATCTGAATCCGATATTAAGTTTAGGTATTCTAGTTCTTCATTTTGAGCATTTATTTCAAAAATTAATTCCTTTAATGAACCAAAATAGTCCATTATTTCTTCAAATGTTCCATCTATGTTTTTATCGAGTTTGGTTTTTAAATCATCGATGACGGGTTTGATAAACTTTGAGACAGTTTTATTTAATTCAATTGCCTTTTTGTAATATGATATTGCTGCGTTAAAGTTTCCAAGTTTTAAATAAACGTCACCGATTAAAGAAAGTATAATTCCCTGATTTTCTTCGTCGAATTTTTTTCTTATATTTGCAAGTATTTTAAGTAGTTTTTCTTTATTTTCAGAGTAATACTTAAAGAAGAACAAAATTTCTTTAATTGAATGGATATCCTCTTCTGGTTTTTCAAATATAAAGTTAACTAGGTAATCTTTTTTGTCAAGAAGTTTTTTTACTACAAATTTTTGGAATCGCGTTTCTGCGAAATGTTCTATTCCCGATAAATGTATACCATTGTCTAAATATTTATAGATGGTGTTCCACACATTAATTTTTAAGTTATTTCTCAATATGTATTTTAAAAGATCATTTACAATGTAGTGTATATCTTTCAGAAATTTTATGTTGTGTATCTTTGATATTTCTTCAAATATATTTGAAAGAAATCTTTTAATGTTTTCGCCGGTTCTTGGGGCAATTTCACAAGATTTTTTTATATGATATTCAAATTTTTCTTTATCCTGTTTTATCAAGTAATATTTTGCAAGTATTGTATGTGCAGTAGCTTTATATTTGAATCCCACGATTGTCCATTTGAATTTTTCTGGGTTTTTTTCGGCGTATTTTATTTTTTCTAAAAAGAGTTTTGCATATTTAAATTGATTTTCCAAATCATCCATTTTTTCATATAAAGCCATTAATCCGAAATATGGATCGGGATATTCAGGTGAAACTAAAGCTTTTTCAAATAACTCTTTTGATAGATTGTATAGTCCTTTATTTAAAGCGTCGATGCCAAATAAAAATAGAAATTCCACACCAATTCCAGGGACTTTTTTTAGTTTGTTTATTTCATTTAGTGTTTTTAAACCCACTTCGTATTTTCTATATTTATATTTTGATATTGCTTCTGTTTTGTAAAGCTGTACAAGATAATAAATTTTTTCAAGTGGGCTAATACTCTTATTTTCAAGGTGTTTTAAAATTAAATTTCTTGTTCTATTGTATTTTTTCTCTCGAAGTTCTCTTGTCCAAATATAACCGTAATGGTATATAATAAAAGGTGCATCAATAACTTTTCCCTTGTGGATAGGTTGATTGTGCACAATATTTTGGTATTTTACTGTTCCATTTCTGAAAATTCTAGGTGTAGAAGCTGTTTCCGTTTTTTTTAGGTCCCAATCCAGGTAACTTAATGTGGGAAGATATACGGTATTGATATCTTTTGGGAGTGTTTTCAAAAATTCTCTTATTTGTTTGAAATCTTCTTTTACTTCTTCATCTGCGTCAAAGACCATTACCCATTCACATGTTGGATATTTTAAAGAATTATTTCTCGCTTCTGAAAAATCCCCTTTCCATGGATGAAAATATAATTTATCGGTATATTCTTTTACAATATCTGGTGTTCTGTCCGTTGATCCGGTATCTACCACTATAATTTCGTCAGCAATATCTTTTATGCTTTCAAGTGCTCTTCTAATATTGTGCTCTTCGTCTTTGACTATCATGGCAACAGATAGAAGACATTTTTTCATTTTTTACACCTCTTTTATTTTTCTTAATAATTTTCTTTCAACGTTATGGGGTACCCACGTTGATATATTTCCTCCAAAAAATGCCACTTCTTTCACTAAACTTGAAGATATGAAAGAATATTTTTTGTCTGTCATCAAAAAAACCGTATCTACAGTCGGGCACATTTCTTTATTTGCCATGGCCATTTGAAGCTCATATTCAAAATCTGTAACGGCTCTTAATCCTCTGATAATTACATCGATTTTGTGGTTTTTTAAATAATCTATTAATAGTCCTTTATAATAATCTACCTTGACATTTTTTATGTCTTTTGTACATTCTTTAATCATTTCTATTCTTTCATCTAGTGAAAAAGTATACTTTTTTCTTTTATTTTCCATTACTACCACAAATACTTCTGAAAATATCTTTGTTGCCCTTTTAATTATATCTAAATGCCCATAAGTTATAGGATCAAAAGAACCTGGATAGATTGCCTTCATATTTTAACCTCCATGTGAAATGTCTATATTGTAAAATGCAGTATATTTTGGATCAAAGGATAGCTTTACAGTGCCAATTGGGCCATTTCTTTGTTTCCCGATTATTAGTTCTGTTATATGAGGTTCTGTAGTTTTTTCCTTTTTGTAATATTCCTCACGGTAAAGGAAAAGTACCATGTCTGCATCTTGTTCAATTGATCCAGATTCTCTTAGATCACTTAGTCTTGGTCTTTTATCTTCTCTTTGTTCTACCGCTCTTGACAATTGAGAGAGTGCAACAATTACTATATCTAACTCTCTTGCTAAAAGTTTTAGCGAACGTGAGATTTCGGATATTTCTTGTTGCCTATTTTCTCTGTATGATTTAGTGCTCATCAACTGGAGGTAATCTATAAATATTACTTCTATTCCGTATTCTTTTTTCATTCTTCTTGCCTTTGCACGCAAAGATCTGGGATTAAGATTAGCTTCGTCATCAACTATGATATTGGCTTTGTATAGTTTTCCCGTTGCGGTAAGTAATCTTTGCCATTCTTCGTCTGTAATATTTCCTCTGCGTAATTTTTGAAGTTCAACAAACGCTTCCATACCTAGAAGCCTTTGTACAAGTTGTTCTTTACTCATTTCAAGACTAAATATTCCAACAGGAATATTAAAATCAAGTGCCATATTTTTGGCGACGTTGAGTGCAAAAGCAGTTTTACCAACGCTAGGTCTTGCGGCTAAGATGATAAGATCAGATTTATGAAATCCAGAGGTCATTTCATCTAAGAATTTATATCCCGTGGGGATGCCTGTTACTACATTTAGAGTACCACTTTTATTTTTTCCCCTTAATGTTTCCAGATTTTCAAACACTTGGTGTAGTATTGTATTCATAGGTAGATAGGTTCTAGAGGTTTTTGATTCGGCAATTTCAAATATTAATCTTTCTGCATTATCAAGGATATCATCTACCTCTCTATCTGAGGTAGCATCTTCAACAACTTTAGATGCCGCTGAGATTAAAGAGCGTAAAATAGATTTGTCTCTTACTATTTGAGCATATGTTTCAATATGTGCAGAAGTTGGAACAATATCTGCAAGTTGGGCAACATAAAGTTCACCACCAATAAAGTCGAGTTTTCCCTTAGTTTTTAACCTTTCACAGATAGATATAACATCTATTGGAGTACCTTCATCGTATAATTCTTCTATTGCTTTAAAGATTTCTGCATTTTTCTGATCATAAAAATCTTTTGAGCTAACGATTGGTATTATAGATTCTATGGTTTCAGGATCTATTAGAATACTACCAATAACAGCTTGTTCTGCTTCTAGATTGTGAGGCGAGTTTCTCATCTTTTTCCTCCTTTTCCTAGGAAAGATTATATCATAAAATAAGACCCCAGATTGTACAATCCGGGGTCTATTTCTTGGAAAACTGGTTCCAAGGGGGGATAGGGGGTCGCTGCTCACAACTAAAATAACACATGTTTTGTTACATCTCAAGACATGTGAAAAAAAGATTAAGTTAAAAAAGTTAAAGTTCTGTGAGTTGCGAAATATTAAGATAAACAGCATTATATGTGTTTTACAGTCAAAATTGTGGAAAAATTCACTCTTTTGATGTTAACAATTAAAGAAAAAATGAAAAATCAATCTGACAATTTATTAACGATGTTAAATAATAGTTTGGTGGCATTTACATCATCTTCGTTGTATTTCAAAATTTCATCTAGTATTTTGTCATCTTTTGTTTTTAGGAAGTCTTCAAATTTATGTACTACGATATTTCCGTTTAAATTTGTCCTCCAATTAAATCCCAAATATTTTGCTATGGATTTAAGAGAGTAAGATATTGTTGGGATTGCAATATGATTGTGGTAGATTTTATATAAATCTACAAACTCAATATTTGTTTTTTTTAAGTTGTATTTTTTAAATAGTTTATTGATTTGTATAGGTTCATAATTGTAGTAATGATATACGGGAAGTTTTTTGGTTGATAGAAAACTTATAAGTTTTTTGAATTCTGTTTTTTCATCTTCTCTTTTAAGTGATAAAAATGGAATGTATTTATCTTCATACAAAACACCAAAGAGAAAATTAAAGTTTTTGTAGCTTTCTATGTCAAGAAAAATGCCTGGTTTTAATTTTTTAACAGGGTTGTATAGAATGATTTTTTTTTGTATAAAAGCCTTTGCTTGTGCAATTATTTTGTCCGATTTTTCCCCAAATATTTCTTTTACAACCTCTTTCATTTCTATTATATCGTCTAGTTTTTCAATACCCTTTTCTTTTAAATTTTTAAGTCTAAACTTTCCAATTCCTCTGATTAATGAAAGATCTTTTGCTTTAATTAGTTCATTAGTACATTCTAAACTGTATTTGCAAAATTTACATTCTGGATTGAGAATTGGTTTGGGAATTTTTTTGTTTGAAAAATTGTAAATTATATTTTTAAAGGAATTTACATGTTTTTCCCAAGGAATTTGTGATCTATAGTATTTGCTCTTGAATATGACATCTATTTTTTTATCGGTATAGCTTGAAACTACAAACGCATATCCTGCAGCCTCAAGATAATGATATTGGTAAAGCCTTTTCCCTCTTCTATGAGAAATAATTGTTATCTTATTATCGTCTATTTTTAGATCTATGTTTTTAGCATAAAGGGTTAGACCGTAAATTTCAAGTGAAATTGATACGTTTTTTAAAAATCCGCTTTTGTTAATTTTTTGTGTTATAGTTGATTCTACTTTTTCATCTTTGGATTCCAAGATAAACTTTCGTGGACAAAAGAGATATGTTCTAATCTTTGAAATACAAAAAAGCATTTTTTCACCCAATCTAGATATAAACAACTTATTATTCTATTATATTATAAACGATATATTAATTATTACACTTTCTTCTGAATTTTTCAATATATGCATCAAAGCACGTTATTGATTGTTGGTTGTTATAGCGACTAGTTTATTTTTTCGAAAAATTCAAGGAAAATGATATAATAGATGTAAATCATAACATGTGGGGGTGGTTAAAGTGGAATTAATTAATCCTAGAAATGCTCCAAAAGCAGTAGGTCCATATTCTATAGCGGTAAAGACGGGAAATTTAGTTTTTGTTTCTGGTCAATTACCAATAACGGAAAATGGGGAATTGGTAAAAGGAGATATAAAGAGGGAAACTGAAATAATAATGAAGAATATAGAAATAATATTGAAAGAAGCGGGGAGTGCCCTTGGAAAAATTGTAAAGGTAAATGTCTATATCAGGGATATGTCAAAGTTCTTAGAGTTTAATGAGATATACGAAAAGATGTTAAATGGGCACAAACCAGCAAGAGCTGTGGTTGAGGTTTCAAATCTTCCAAAAGATTCGGATATTGAAATTGAGGCGATAGCAGAGGTATGAATTTTGAAGGGCTATATGATGTATTAAAGGCTACCTATGGTAATCTTGGAAAATGGTGGCCCGGTGATAAAGAAGAAATATTAATAACTGCAGTTTTAACGCAAAGTACGAATTGGAAAAATGTAGAATATGCGATGGAAAATATTTACAAGTTTACAACTAAAGAAAGACTTTTGGGTTTTCTTTATAAACTTCCAAAGGATGAATTAGCAAATCTTATAAAACCGGCAGGTTTTTTTAATATTAAGGCACAGAGATTAAAAAATTTATTGGAATTTTTCAAGAAATACAATTTTAATTTAGATACAATTTCGAGAGAAGAAAATTTAAGGGATAAATTATTGAAAATAAAAGGAATCGGCAAAGAAACAGCCGATTCCATTTTGTTATATGTTTTTGAAAAACCCGTATTTGTTGTGGATGCATATACGAAAAGGATATTAAATAGAATATACAATTTAAAATTAAAAGATTATGATGAAATACAAGAGCTATTTTATAAGTATTATCCAAAAGACGTACAATTGTACCAAGAGTTTCATGGGTTAATAGTTGAGCATGCAAAAAGGTATTGTAGAAAAAAGCCATTATGTGATTCTTGCTTTTTCCACAAATGCGCTTATTTTACATCACCTTTTCTAACATATTGAAGTGTAAATGTTGCTAGAATAAACGATATTATCGAAAAATACAACAAAGAATCATAACCTAGTTTATCTATGAAAAATCCTGAAACAGGTGGTGCAATTATATTTGCATTCATTGAAAAGAAATAGTACAAGCCTGTATATCCACCTAGTTTTTCTTCACTTGTCATATCGACTACTGTTGGGAGTGAGTTAACATTTACCATTGCCCATCCCATACCGCCTAGTGAAAAGTATATAAATAGCAAATAAGTTATAACCTTGGGAGAGTTTAGTAAATATACGGACAAAACTGTAAGCATTGAAATTAAAGTGACTATTAATAGACCAATGGTCATTGTTTTTTTTCTGCCAATTTTTGAACCTATGAATCCAGCTGGAATAGAGAATAACATAAACGTAAGAGAGAAAAACCCCAATATAAACGCCCCTGTACTTTCACTTATCCCAATTCTAAATTTTGCGTAACTTGTAAAAAATGTTTCAAGAGCGTTATATCCTGTAAACCAAAATAATATGGAAAGTAAGATCATTAAAAGGCTTTTTTCTTCTGACAAAAATACGTCTTTTAGATTTATCTTTAATTCATTAAAACTTTTTGAAAAAACATTTGAAAGCTTTATATTATCGCCTGTTTTAATTTTATATTTGCTGTCTTCTTTAATAAATATAACGACAAGAAGTGAAGCAATTACCATGATTATAGCTCCAACCCAAAATGGAAGAGCGTAATTTTTGTCGTATAAAGGTTTTCCCGCAAAATATGCAAGTAAAGCGCCTAATCCTCCCATGAAGTTTATTATTCCGTTAGCTTGGCTTCTAAATTTTGGTGGTGTAATGTCGGGCATTAAAGCAATTACAGGGGATCTAAAGAGTGCCATAAAGAAGTTCATGAGGATAATATTTAACATGAAGAACCAAAGAATATGTAAGTTTCTAGATAGAGGTATCAAAGAAAAGAAGATGGCTCCAAGAGGTGCTCCGACAAGTATGTAAGGCATTCTTCTTCCAAGCTTTGTTCTTGTTTGATCACTTAATACTCCGATGAGAGGTAACATAAATATTGCAAAAATATTGTCGATAGTCATTATAAATCCGATACTTGTGGATGAAAGAGAGAAATCTTTTAGAAAGATTGGCACGTATGCATTATATAATGGCCAGAGAATGCTTATTCCAAAAAAACCAAAACCAAGTAAGAACAGCTTTTTATGATTTTTCACTTTATCCCCCCTTAAAGAATTTTTCAAATTTTATTATAACATACCTATGATATAATAAATAAAAATGTGAGGGGTGAGATAATGTTGAAAGTTGCTTTAATTGCACATGATAAGAAAAAATTGGATTTGGCAATGTTTGTAAAGGAATGGAAAGAAGTATTTGAAAAATGTGAATTGTTTGCGACTAGAACAACAGGAAAGATAATAGAGGAAAAAATAGGACTTAAGGTAAACAAGTTAGAATCGGGACCATATGGTGGAGATTTACAGATAGGAGCTTTAATTGTCAATGGTGAAATTGATTTTGTTGTATTCTTACGTGATCCATTAACTGCACAGCCCCACGAACCAGATGTTTCGGCGCTTTTAAGGGTATGTGACGTACATAATATACCACTTGCTACTAATTTGTCTACTGCTGAAGGGTTAGTACTTGAAATAAAGAGAAAACTAGAAGGAGGATAATATGGTATTTGTGTTTGATTTAGATGGAACTTTGTTGAATAATAATTATACAATTTCCGAAAAAACTATTAACTTTATAAAGTCTCTTGAAAAATGTGGTCATAAGTTGGTTTTTGCAAGTGGTAGAATGTTGATTTCAATAAAAAAGGTGGTTGAAAAATTCTTTGAAAAAGAATACCCTATAATAGCGTATAACGGTGGAATGGTTTATTTACCAGAAGAGGGAATAGTGTTTGAGAAGTTTTTAGACTTTTCAAGTGCAAAAAAAGTTATAGAATTTTTAAGAAGCGAAAATGTACATAGACAAATATATGTGGATGATAAATTATATGGAGAAGAGGACAATGACGAAATAAAGTTTTACGCCAAACACGCAAGTGTAGATTATTATATAGTAGATGATCTAGTAAAATTGCTAAGGAAAAAATTACCGGTAAAAATTCTTTCAATTGTAGATAAAGAAAAAATAAAATTGTTAAAAGATAAACTAAACAGTTTAAATTTAGAAATTGATGTATTTAAGAGCATGGATATATTTTTGGATATAGTCCCAAAAGACATAAATAAAGGTGAAGCTTTGGAGTTTTTGATAAAAAAATTGGATCTAAAAGGAGAAATAGTGGCCTTTGGTGATAATTATAATGATATTCCCCTTTTTAAAGTAGCAAACATTTCAATTGCCATGGGGAATGCAAGTAATGATGTGAAAAGGGAGGCAGATTATATTGCACCGTCAAATAATGAAGATGGTGTTTATAGTGCTCTTGTTGAGTTATTTTCAGATTGTATTTCCTGCTAAAATTTCAAATCAACCTCTTGAAGATATTTTAAATGATGTTTCGCTGGTTTGTCTTGGAAGTTTAGGGGATTTGACCTTGGCATATGATGCGGGAAAGGCAGCTGGTTACTTGTTAAAAAAAGAAGGGTATGATGCGTATATTGTAGGAGTATTGGATACCTTAAGTTTAGATGATAAAGAGCCTTTTCATCGCGTTAATAATTCGGCGTTTATAACTGCGCATGTCTATTCTTTATTTTCAAAGGGTTTGTTAAGTGCAGGAATAATTCCAATATTTGATGGTAGAGTTATAGATAAGGAAATAATCTATTCTTTAAATACGAGGAATGCAACATACCCTATTGTTGTTGAGACTGAATCTGAAAAAGAAAAATTGGATAAGTACAAAGGAAATGTTATTTTAAAAGATGAATTGGAATGTTATATTGATAGGGTAAAGTTGTTTTGGAATTTAAAGGAAGTTGATGTAGAAGCTATAAGGATGAAAATTTTAAAGAATTCCATAATTTGGCTTGGCGGAGAAAAGAAGATATACGTAAATCAAATTTTTAGAAATGATGGGCTTATAATATTTTCAAAAGATATCCTAGGTTATGCGAAAGATGTGCTTGAAGGATATGAACCTGCTACTGGAAGAAAGCCATGGTAGAAAATGGGAGGTGTAGATTGTGTGGGTATATATAAAAGATCTGAAAGATTACATTGGAAAAGAAGTGGAGTTAAGAGGATGGGTATGGAGAAGTAGAAGTAGTGGAAAAATTGCTTTTATTAATATGAGAGATGGTACGGGGATAGCTCAAGTGGTAGTTGAAGCATCTTCTGTTGATGAGGAAACTTTTAAAAATTCCAGAAAACTTAGAATGGAATCTTCTTTAATAGTTAGAGGAATTGTCAAAGAAGAAAGAAGAGCACCAGGTGGGGTTGAGCTTCATGCAAAAGAAGTTATTCCCATCCAAATTCCAAAAGAAGATTTTCCAATAAATAAACCGGATCATAGTATTGAGTATTTGATGGATCATAGGCATCTTTGGTTACGTTCAAGAAGGCAGATGCATATTTTATACATAAGAGATGCCGTGTTAAGGGCTATAAGAAAATTTTATTGGGAAAATGGTTTTGTACAAGTGGATACTCCAATATTCACTGGTGCAATTGGTGAGTCGGCAGGTAATTTGTTTGAAATAGATTATTTTGATTATGGTAAAGTATACCTTGCTCAAACTGGTCAATTATATTTGGAAGCTGCGTGTATGGCACTTGGGAGGGTGTTTAATTTAGGGCCTACCTTTAGAGCGGAAAAATCTAAAACAAGAAGACATCTTATTGAATTTTGGATGAATGAAGCGGAAGTTGCGTATTTTGAACACGAGGACAATTTGAAATTGCAAGAGGGCTTAGTATCGTACATAGTAAAGTATGTGCTTGAAAATGCAAGAGAGCATCTTGAAGCGTTAAATAGAGATATTTCTAAATTAGAAAAGATAGAAGCTCCATTCCCGAGAATTACTTATACAGAAGCGGTAAGCCTTCTTCAAAAGAAAGGATATAATATAGAATGGGGCGATGATTTTGGAGGCGATGAGGAAACAGAGATTGCAAAACAGTTTGAAAAACCTGTGTTTGTAACGCATTATCCAAGAAAAACCAAAGCATTCTATATGCAACCTGATCCAGATAATCCAGATGTGGTTTTATGCGATGATTTAATTGCGCCAGAGGGATATGGAGAAATTATAGGAGCTTCTCAAAGAATCCACGATTATGATTTGCTTGTAGAAAGGTTGAAAGAATTTAACTTACCCGTTGAAGCATACGATTGGTACCTTGATTTGAGAAGATTTGGGACTGTTCCACATAGTGGGTTTGGTTTGGGAATAGAAAGAACAATAGCCTGGATTGCAGGGTTAGAACATATTAGAGAAGCAATACCATTCCCAAGAACACTATACAGGATTCATCCATAAAGTAAGTCCAAGCCGTTGTGGCTTGGACTTATTTTTTATATACCTTTGTGAATTTTTCCTTTACGTATTCAATAAAGTATTTTGGATTAAGTTCTTCGTTTGAAATTTCCTTTATAAGTTCAATTGGCATAAGGGTTTTTCCTTTGGAATGTACTTTTTTGCGCAGCCAGGAAAGTATTTCGATAAATTGGCCTTTTTCTATTTTTTCTCCAAAATTCGGGATATCCTTTTTCATTGCATAGTAGATTTGAGCAGCGTATAGATTTCCAAGCATATATGAAGGGAAATAACCAAAAGAGCCGTGAGCCCAGTGAACATCTTGTAATACTCCAAGTGCATCATTTTTTGGGACTATTCCAAGGTATTCTTTCATTTTTTCGTTCCACAACTTGGGTAGTTCATCAACGGTTATCCTATCGTTGATTAATGCTTCTTCGAGTTCAAATCTTAACATTATATGTAAATTATATGTTACTTCATCTGCTTCGGTTCTTATTAGGGACCTTTCAACTGTGTTGATAGCTCTCCAGAATTCTTCTACTTTTACGTTTTTGAAATTTGGAAAGTATTTTGTAAATTTAGGGTATATAAATTTCCAAAACTCCAAACTTCTTCCCACAATATTTTCCCAAAATCTCGATTGACTTTCATGAATGCCCATGGAAGCACCATCACCAATGGGAAGACCTCTGAATTGCTCTGGAATACCTTGTTCATACAAAGCATGGCCACACTCGTGAATTGTACTAAATATCGAATTTTTGATATCGTATTTGTCGAATCTTGTGGTTATTCTTATATCGTTATGTGAAATAGATATGGTAAATGGATGTGCGGAAATATCTAATCTACCTGCACCAAGGTCATAATTTAAAATCTTTAAAAGTTCCATAGAAAATTCCTTTTGTTTTTCTATACTGTATTTGCCTTTTAGAATTTCCGTGTTTGGTTTATTGCCACTATCAAGTTCGTTGATAAATTCAACTGAAAATTTTCTAAGCTCTACTATTATGCTTTTTAGTTGATCTGTTTTAAGACCAGGTTCATAGTCGTCAAGTAGAACGTCGTATTTGTTACTTTCATAACCTATACATTCTATTACTTTTTTCTCTAAATCTACCACTTTTTTCAAATGAGGTTTAAATATTTCAAAATTATCTTTTTCTTTTGCCTTTTGCCATGCTTGTTGGGACAAAGCTGTTTCAAATTGTAATTCTTTGAAAAGTTCAGGTGGTATTTTTTCATGTTTTTCAAATTCTTTTTTTACTAATTTTAAGATTGCTTTATCTTCATCATCCTCTGGGGTAGCAGATTCTAGTAACTCCTTTGTTTTCTCTGAGATAAATTCTTTAAAAACATACGTTGAAATTTCACCAATAATTTCCGCCCTTTTTTCAGCTGCCTTTTCAGGCATATACGTTTCCATGTCCCAGTGTAATAAAGAAAGGGCGTTTTCAAATTTTGATAATCTTTTTAGATGTTTTTTTAGTTTTTCCATTTTTGTCCCCCTTTACTGCAATTTTTTGTGCATTTCAGATTGTATTAAAAGTGATTCAAATCCGTTTTCCACTAGTGCAGTATACATGGGATCATCTTCTGGGACGGAAGTTGCAGAGATAATTTTACAGTTTGTTTCATTTCTCAAAAAAGCTATTGCAACTTTTGCAATTTCATCCCATTTTTCTTTGTCTTTTGTTCCAAGATCAACTATATAAGTGGTGTTATCTTCGTTTTTCCCCCACACAAGATAACCTTCAGTTTTGTCGGTAATCAATCTTACATGGTTATATCTTCCATTTGCAAGAAGTAAGGTTACAGGTTCACGTTGCCAATTTGGTTTTCTACCAGACAATTGAAGGTTTAGTGAAAGAGTGTAGATATACCTTGGTTCGACTTTGATAGATCTAAAATATATATCTTTACTTTTTACATTTTTATTAATTAAGAGATGTAATTTTCGTCTTTCTCTAAAACCATGTTTTTCGTAAAATCTATATGCCCTTGAGTCTTTTGTTATAACTTCCAAAGATATTGTTTGAATGCCTTTCCATTTAAGATAGTTTGTTGAATGTTCGAGGATAAAGCTTGCAGTTCCAGTTCCTCGTTCTTCTTTAACGACCCCCATTGCATCGATTCTAGCCCTTTCATGTCTTATGCTGTTAACTATGAATCCTACGGGCTTGGTGTCTCTCAAAAATATGAAACTATCTTCAAGAGATATGGAATTTTCTCTGACATCCATTTCAAAATTTACTACATTCCAATTTACAGGAACAGTGTAATCTTGGAAAACCTTGTTTACAAAGTTCACAAAATCAATTAAAGAATATTCATTCAGAGTTAATATTTTTAGATTCATTTTCCCCCCCCTCTTTTGAAAAATTCAAAATACTTTTCGCCATGTTTTCGTCTAATATCCCTAATATGGCAATGTTTAGCATTCCAGTTGCTTTGGATAAAGTTTTTTTATCTGCAATTTCGACAAAAGGAACGTTTGATATTTCACATCTTATTTTTATATCTTTTTTTACCCTTTGTCCTGTATCCTTAGCTATTAATATTACTTTTGTTTTTATTTTAGGGTTTTTAATGTATTCACGTATATTATCTTTTCCATATACCAATTTTTTTGCTTTTGATGCAAATCCAAGAAGAGTTAAAATTTTTTGCTCATTCACACTTACACCTCCATATTGTATGAATCTACACAAGCAAATGCATTGTGATTATGTATAGATTCGTAACTTTCCACCTCGACTTTGAACCATTTGAGCTTTGGGTTATTTTTTAATTCAAGTGCAATGTCTCTTGCAACGTCTTCTACAAATTTAGGGTTTTCGTATGCTTTTTCTGTTAAAAATTTTTCGTCAGGTCTTTTTAAGAGAGAAAATAATGGTACGCTTGAGTGTTTTTCAGCAATTTCTATAAGTTCTTCAAACCATACGAGGTCTGATGTTTCTACTTCAATTCTTACGTGTGCCCTTTGATTATGTGCGTTATATTTGCTGATCTCTTTTGAGCAAGGACACAAAGTTTGCACAGGCACTTCAACTACAATGAAAAATTCGCATTTTTCTGGTCCATCATATGCTTTAAAACCACAAGTATATTCCATATAGCTTTCTATTTTTGTTACAGGTGCTTTCTTTTTGATAAAATATGGAAACATTATTTCAATTTTTGCACTTTTTGCCTTTAGGGTTTTTTTTAAATCATCTAGAATCATCTTAATATTTTTGGGATCAATTTTTAAGTGAAATTTGTTAAAGACTTCTAAAAACCTACTCATATGAGTGCCACGAAAGTCTTTTGGAAGATCTACATACATGTTGATTTTTGCAATTGTGTTTTGTACTTTATTTTTTTTATCGAGTACTTGAATTGGATATTTTAAATCTTTGATTCCTACATGTTTTAGTGGGATTTCCCTTGTATCTTTTTCACTTTGTACATCCCTCATAACTACTTCCTTTCTAATAGATATTTTAATTCGTTTAAGTTATTTTCGTTTACATATTTTTCAAATCTTAAATCACCATTTACATACATCTCGTACGCTTTGTTTAGTTTTTTTGAGTAATTTAGTTCATTTTTAATCTTTTCGTATGAAAAAAAGGTAAATAAAAATAAAAAGGCAAAAATTGTAATTAGTATAAGATAAAATTTTTGCATGTGCTCACCTCAATTGCGCATCAAAAAAACTTGGAAGAATTATATTTTTATTACTTTTTAAATGCATATGTATTTTTGATAAGTATTCTTTTGCGCAAATTTCCCAAGTGTACTTATTTATTACCCTTTCATAGCTTCTTTTACTAAATAGTGGGTGATTTTTTTGTAAATCTAGTGCTGCTTTTCTAAATTCTTCTTGAGTTGATACCAAATATCCATATCTTCCGTTGTCTAGTATTTCAACAGGACCGCCACTTTTTGTTGCGATCACTGGAAGTCCACAGGCCATTGCTTCAATAATTGCAAGTCCAAAAGGCTCGTAGTGTGACGTTAATGCAAAAATTCCATTATGTTTTGCAGCCGAATTATAAAGTTTTGCCAGTTTTTCTTGAGATGTGATTATTAAAAACTTCCCCCCTGCTTTTTTTGTTTTTTCTATTATTTCCCTTTGATAGCCAGAGTACTCTTTTGGTTTTTTTCTTAGTACCAATATTAGTGTGTAATCTTTTTTTAGATAGGTTTCAAAACTTTCTATTACAAATTCTATATTTTTTTTGGGATCTATTCTACTTGAAATTATTATTGGTGGTTTGTTTTGAAAAACATCTTTAAATTCATCTGATTCATCAATATGAAATATTTTTGTGTTTACACCTGGAGGTATCACAAAGATTTTATGTTTTATATCTTGATATAAATCTAAATACTCATTGTGTGTATATTGGTGTTGTTTTTCTTGTGATGTGCTTGCAACAATAAAATTTGCATATTTCATTGCACATCTTTCTGCACTTATACGTATTGAGAATCTATACTTTTTTTCTGCGTCTTTGCTATGTTTAAACTTGTCTTTTTTTTGGGCACCAAGTGAATGTGCAGTAAATGAATACGGAATATTTGTTAGTTTTTTAAACATTGCTCCGGAAATTCCACCATCACCGTAGTGAGTTGTAACAAAATCAGGTAGTCTTTCTTTTTGGTAAAATTGGTATATCTTTTTCACATATTCTCCCAAAAAATCCCAGAGTTTTTCTTTGTTGAGAAAGTTTTTTCCTCCAAATTCTATCCTAACAATTCTTACGTTTTCTGCGTCTTCATAATAATCAAAATCTTTTGAAAATTCCGGCCATTTTTCATCTGTTATTTTTCTTGTTATTATATCTACTTTATAACCAAATTTTCCCATTGCCTTTGCAAGTTCTTTAACGTAAATTAATTGTCCTCCAAAATCTGGGTGCTCAGTTAAATGACTGTCATTTTTATCGAAATTTCCTTGAGGATTAAAGAATGCTATTTTCATACTTTTCCACCTCTTTGAGGTAATCTGATATATCTTTTAATTTAACAACTCCACCAATTTCTTCGATAACGTGAATTGAGATAACTGTACCGAGTAAAGCTGCTTTGAAAATTGAAAAATCATTTAATAGTCCATAATATATGCCACTCCAGAAGGCATCACCTGCACCAGTGGTATCCACCACATTTTTGGAGAGTAATTTGATGTGCTTTATCTTATGACCGTCTGAAACTAGAGATCCTTCCTTGCCCATGGTTAGTATAACGTATTTTATGCCAAATGTATGCAATAACTCTATATATCGTTCCTTGGGTAAAATTCCAAATATTTCTCTTGCATCATCTAGCGATGGTTTTATAATATATGTATTTTTTAATATTTCGTATATTGGATCTAAATCTATTTTTTTGCACGGAAATAGTTTTTTCCTGCAGTTTGGATCAAATGCAATTTTTATATTTTTATTTGCTACTATTTTCTTAATTTTTTCAGTTTTGTGTGTTATTGCCCAGCAACTTACGTGTAGAAATTTTATATTCTTTAAGTTAAATCCTTCAGGTATTTCTAAATTTTTGTCTTCATCTCTAAAAGGAATAAAATCTGGAGTTTTAGGCGATGCTAAAATAATTACCGTTGAAGTATTTCCATGACCTATTTGAATGTATTTTGTTTCTAAATTCTCAGATTTTAAGGTTTCAATGATTTCTCTTCCAAAAAAATCATTTCCTACTCTTGAAATTATAATGGGTTTTATTCCCAGTTGATTTAAATTTCTCGCGATGTTTAATGGACTTCCACCTATTTTCTTTAAAAATGTTTTTCCGTCTGTTGAAATTAGGTCTATTAAACTTTCACCCAAAAATGCTATCATTATTTCACCTCTATTTTTTATTTTATCATAGATTTATGGTAAAATATTAAAAAAGGTATTATAAGGAGGGATTAGATGCTAAAATTTACTATAAGCAAGGAGGAATTAGAGAAAAAAATAGCAGTTGCTGCAGATGCAGTAGGTTCAAGAACTGTTGATCCTATTTTACAGTGTTTACTCTTTTCCTATGAAGATAATTCTTTGAAGATTTACTCTGCAGATATGCAAACTTTTGTTATCTCAAAGCTTAATGTTTCAGAGATAGAAGGTAGTGGAAAATTTGCCGTAGATGCAAAATTGCTAGAAGAGATTGTAAAAAATTTGGAAAATGAACAGGTGTTATTTGAATATGATACAGGAAAATTAAATTTGAAGAGCGGAAAGAGCTCTTTTAATCTTTCAACATATTCCGATGCGGATAAATTCCCACAGATTGATATAGAAGATTCTGGGATAAAGTTCGAACTTGAAACTTCAATTCTATCTGAAATGATAGATAGAGTTTTGTTTTGTGCATCTACTGAAAGTACAATGAGGGCATTGAATGGAGTTTATTGGGAAGTTAAAGGAAATTACTTAAGATTAGTGGCAAGTGATGGGTATCGTTTGGCACTCACAGAACAAAAGGTGGATATTGACACAGATATAGATTTTATTCTATCGCTAAAGAGTATGAAAGAATTGGATAATTTAATTAAACAAACCGATGAACCTATTTTAACTGTTAAGTTTGATCACAAAAAGATGTCAGTTACTGCTGGTGACATAGCGGTAATAATGAGAATAGTTGAAGAAGTTTTCCCAGACTATAGGAGAGTTTTGCCAAAAGCCTTTAAAACAAGGATAGTATTTAATAAAAACGAATTTTTAGAAGCATTGAAAAGAACAATGATAATTTCAAAGAGGGGGAGCGAAAAGGTACAATTGCAAATTATAGAAGATATACTTGTTTTAAGCAGTCAAAGCCAAGAGTACGGAAAAGTAAAAGAAGAAATTTCCGTAGAAAAAGAGGGAGAAGATTTGAAAATAAACTTTAATCCTAAATTTTTGAACGAAGCAGTAAAAAAAGTTGAGGAAGATGAGGTGGTATTTAACTTTGTGGATGATTTGAGCCCAATGCAAATTAACTCAAAAGATGTAAATGAATATTTGTATATAGTATTGCCTGTAAGGGCATGAAAGGATGAATAAGATGAAAAAAGGTTTTACTTTGATAGAATTGTTAATAGTTTTAGCGGTTATTTCTGCTTTGCTTTCTGTTGCAACTCCTCTTGCGTTAAGATCTGTTGCCAAAGCAAAGGCCACGCAAGTTGCTATGAATCTTAGAGCGCTATTAACCTCTATTGAACAGGCTATTTTGTTGTACCCCGATGAATTCAACGTTCAAGAATTAGATGGTCAAGACATTGTTTTAAAGTTGTACGAAAAGGGGTTTATCAATACGAATTTGTCGGTAAAAGGTTATAAGATTGATATAGATAAGCCAAATAATAAATTTGTTATTAAATATACAGGAAAAGATATAGATCTTACATTGGTTAAGAGTAGTTATCCCGCTGTGAAAACTGGAGTAGAAAATGGTGAAGAATATGTTTATGTGGAGGTTAATATTCCGTGATTAAGTTAGAAAACGTTGGAAAAAGATATGGGAAGAGTTGGGTGTTAGAAAATATAACTTTTCATACAGAAGAGGGCAATGTTATTGGAATTATAGGGAAAAATGGAAGTGGAAAAACTACACTTTTGAAAATTATTTCCGGTATTTTGAAGCCTACAGTGGGCAATGTTTATTTAAAGTCTAAATTGATTTCATATATTCCAGAGAAACCTATACTTATACCTGAATTAAGCTTGAAAGAAAATTTGAATTATTTTGCAAAAATGAGAAATGTAGAAAGCAAAAGAATAGAAGATGAAATAAAATTTTTTCGCTTGGAAAAGCATGTGTTAAAAAAACCAAGTGAACTATCAAAAGGGTTAAGACAAAGACTTTCTATGGCAATTTCCCTTTTAATTGATCCTGATATTATTTTACTTGATGAGCCTACAAGCGGTTTAGATGCTGAGTCCAAGAAGATAATATCGAATAGAATAAAAAAGTTAAAGCTCAACAAAAAAACTGTTTTGTATATAACTCATGAAGATGAAGAAGTTGAAAGTATTTGTGATAAAGTCCTTATATTAGAAGAAGGTGAGATTAAATTTTTTGGAACGGTTGAGGATTTTTGGAGGAAATATGAAAGATTTGTCTATGTGACTTTTTCTCAGACTAAAGAAATAAAACTTTTAAAATTAGAGGAATTAAAAAACGTTAAGGAAGACTTATTACATGTAAGGAGTGTTGGAATAAGAGAATTTTTATCTGGAGGTATGGTATATGAAAGATGAGATAGAATTATTAATTAGTCAGAAAAGTATGGAGTATAAAATGGATGTTGAGGTAGTATCAGGTGAGGAAAAAGTCGGAGATATTTTTTTAGAAAATTTGGATTGGATAAACCGAAGTTGTGAGTTAAAATTGGAGATTAATATGAATTTTTTTGATGAAGTTACAAGAAAAATAATAAAATATGGCTTTGAATATTTAAATTTGAATAGAATTTATGTTAGAATTCCGGAATACGAAAAAGATCAAATAGGGATTCTTAAAAATAACGGTTTTCTAAAAGAGGGAGTAGAAAGGCAGGGAAAATTTTTTAAGGGAAAGTTTTGGGATGTGATAAGGTTTTCAATACTTGCGGAGGATTATTGGAGGCTTAGTTTAGATGAATAAAGTGGGCATTTTGCCCACTTTATTTTTGATAAAC
>NZ_LBEX01000002.1:0-1550 GCF_001999655.1 Thermosipho sp. 1074
TTTAAATCATCTGAATATATTTTTACTTCTGATGCTTGTTTTGCTTGATTTTCCACTTGTTCTGCCATGTGTTTTATTTCTTCTTCCACTTCCATCAACGTCTTTGTTACCCTATCTATTGCCGCACTTACTTCTTCTGATGCTCCACTTTGTTCTTCTGATGTCGCTGCCAAGTCATTTGTCATTCCGTATATGTCTTCTATCTTTTCCAATAATTCCACTATTGATTCACTTACTTTCTCCGATGATTCTACTGAATCTTCTATCTTTTCTCCTACTTCTTCTGTGTATTTTGCCACGTTTACCGCTTGATCCTTTATTGCATTTAATACTTCTGCTATCTTTTGTGTTTGACTTTTACTTTCTTCGGCTAGTTTCCTTATTTCATCCGCAACTACTGCAAATCCCCTTCCTGCTTCTCCTGCTCTTGCCGCTTCTATCGCTGCATTAAGCGCTAGTAAATTCGTCTGTTCCGCTATGTTTGATATTGTTCCTACTATTTCCCCTATCATATTTGATGATTCTTCCATCTCACGTACCGATTTTTCTGTCTCCTTCATCGTTTCGTTTACTTTCATTATTACTTCTTTTAGTTCTTTTACTCTTCCTGATGAGTCTGTTGCCTTCTCTTTCATCTCTTCTGCTTTCCTTGCCAAATTCTCCGCATAGTTTGCTATGTTTTGCGCGCCTGATGCTATCTCTTCCATTCCACTGTTTGCCTCTTCTGTCGCCGATACTACTTCTTGTAATTCATATGTCGCTTTGTTTACCGTTTCTGTTGCATCTTTTGCTGCTCTTTCTGTGTCTTCTACTAGGTTGTCCAATAACTGTGATACCGAGTATACTTGTGAGTTTAGTTTCGTTACTTCTTCTACCGTTTGCTTGAAATTATCCACCAATATCTTAAACGCATTTGTTAGTTGACTTATCTCATCTTTCCCTTTTCTTTCTTTTATCTCTACCGTTAAGTCTTTTTCCGATACTCTCTTTGCTATTTCACTTATCTCTATTATTGGTTTACTTATTGATTTCGATACAAAGTATGCTATTATCGCTGCTATTAATGCAACTATTATTCCCGTTAGTATCCCTAGATTTACTATATTTTTCGCTTCCTTTATCACTTCCGAGTAATTTATTGTAGCCATTACTTTCAACGGTAAATCATCTATCTTTATAAAGCTTGCAAATTTTTCATATCCATTGTATTCATACCTTACACTCCCTTTGTCTTTTGATAAGAGTTCTTCTTTTAGCTTCTCAAGCCCTTTTTCCTTTGCTATGTCTAGTTCGTTTATTTTACTTTCATCTGGATGTGCCACCACTAACGTGTCGTATATTATACTTACTATTCCATTTTCTCCTATCTTTGCCCCTTTTATCATATCTTGTAGTATGCTTTGTGGATATAATCCAACTAATACCGCAACTACGTTATCACTGAAGTCTTTTACTGGTACAGCAACTGCTATGGTGCTTGTAGAATTGTATTCAAATGGTATGTATATGTCATATTCTTTTTCCTTGTTTTTTATCTTGTCAATTATATC
>NZ_LBEX01000019.1:0-4777 GCF_001999655.1 Thermosipho sp. 1074
AAAAAAAATAAACCCGGGCGATACCTACTCTCGCAAGGGGCGTACCCCTTACTACCATCGGCCCAAGGCGGCTTAACGGCCGGGTTCGGGATGGAACCGGGTGGTTCCCGCCTTGGTATCGTCACCCGGGAAACCTTTGGTCACTCAAAAATGCATAGGGTTCACGTAGAGGTGAAGGCCTCGGCCGATTAGTACCGGTTGGCTCCACGCATTACTGCGCTTCCACCACCAGCCTATCTAGGTCCTCTTCTCGAACCGGCCTTACTCCTTTTACAGGATGGGAGGTCTCATCTTGGGGCGTGTTTCCCGCTTAGATGCTTTCAGCGGTTATCACTTAGGAGCGTAGCTACCCGGCGTATGCCCTTGGCAGAACAGCCGGTACACCAGTGGCTCCCTCACCCAGGTCCTCTCGTACAATGGGCGAGCCCCCTCAAACCTCCTACGCCCGCAGCAGATAGGGACCGACCTGTCTCACGACGGTCTGAACCCAGCTCACGTACCCCTTTAATAGGCGAACAGCCTAACCCTTGGGACCTGCTTCAGCCCCAGGATGGGATGAGCCGACATCGAGGTGCCGATCCTTGCCGTCGATGTGAACTCTCGGGCAAGACTAGCCTGTTATCCCCGGGGTAACTTTTGTCCGTTGATCGACGACCCTTCCACTCGGAGTCGCCGGGTCACTAGGACCGGGTTTCCCCTCTGCTCGACCCGTCGGTCTCGCAGTCAGCCCAGCTTATGCCCTTGCACTCTACGGTGGATTTCCAACCCACCTGAGCCGAGCTTCGCGCGCCTCCGTTACCCTTTCGGAGGCGACCGCCCCAGTCAAACTACCCACCTGGCACTGTCCCTCGCTTGCTCTTCACAAACGCAGGTTAGAACTCCAGTACACCGAGGGTGGTATCCCACCAGCGGCTCCCCCGACCCTGGCGAGCCGGGTTCTTCGCCTCCCACCTATCCTGTACACAGTGCACCAAAGCCCAATACCAGGCTGCAGTAAAGCTCCACGGGGTCTTTCCGTCTAGCTGCGGGTACTGGGCATCTTCACCCAGATTGAAATTTCACCGGGCCCCCTGCCGAGACAGTGCCCCAGTCGTTACGCCATTCATGCAGGTCGGAACTTACCCGACAAGGAATTTCGCTACCTTAGGACCGTTATAGTTACGGCCGCCGTTTACCGGGGCTTCGGTTCGGGGCTCTCACCCCTCCCCTTAACCTTCCGGCACTGGGCAGGCGTCAGTCCCTATACTTCCTCTTACGAGTTCGCAGAGACCTGTGTTTTTGGTAAACAGTCGCCAGGGCCTTGCCTCTGCAACCGCCTCGGCCTCCCCCAGTTTCCAGGTCTCCCCTTCCCCTGGGTTCAACCTACCGCGGCACCCCTTCTCCCTAAGTTACGGGGTCAATTTGCCGAGTTCCTTGGCAAGGGTTATCCCGCTCCCCTTAGCTTTCTCAGCCCGCCTACCTGTGTCGGTTTGCGGAACGGGCACCCGCATACCAGTTAGCGAGGCTTTTCTCGGCAGTGTGGGATCAGCCCCGTCGGACCATACGGTCCTCCCCTTCACGGCTCAGCTCAGACAGCGGATTTCCCTACTGCCCTCTACGCCTAACCGCTTGGAAGGCCTTGCCACTTGACCTCGGAACTTACCCTCCTGCGTCCCCCCGCTACCTATCAGTATGCAGGTGGTACCGGAATATTAACCGGTTCCCCATCGGCTACCCCTCTCGGGTTCACCTTAGGCCCCGACTAACCCTGGGCGGACGAACCTTCCCCAGGTACCCTTAGGCTTCCGGGGGGAGAGATTCTCACTCTCCTCTCGTTTACTCATGCCTGGATTCTCTCTTCCGCCTCGTCCAGTGGCTCTCTCAAGTCCACCTTCTCCCTATCGCGGAACGCTCCCCTACCACCAGCATATACGCTGATCCGCGGCTTCGGGGGATGGCTTCAGCCCCGGTACATTTTCGGCGCTGTGCGTCTCGACCGGTGAGCTGTTACGCACTCTTTTAATGATGGCTGCTTCTAAGCCAACATCCCGGTTGTCTGGGACGCACAACTTCCTTCCACACTTAGCCATCTCTCCGGGCCCTTAGCCGTCGGTCTGGGTTGTTCCCCTCTCGTCTGTGGAGCTTATCCCCCACAGGCTCACTCCCAAGATTTGTGTGCAGGCATTCGTAGTTTGACAGGGGTTGGAGGTCACCCCCCTAGCCCTATCAGCGCCCTACCTCCTGCACAGACCTCTTGAGGCTGCACCTAAATGCATTTCGGGGAGAACCAGCTATCACCAGGTTCGGTTAGCTTTTCACTCCTACCCACAGCTCATCCGAGGATGTCTCACAATCCACCGGTCCGGGCCTCCAGTAGGTTTTACCCTACCTTCACCCTGGCCATGGGTAGCTCACCCGGCTTCGGGCCTGCCGCACCTGACTCCTCGCCCTATTCAGACTCGCTTTCGCTACGGCTCCACCTCTACCGGCTTAACCTCGCCAGGTACGACAACTCCCAGGCTCATTAATCAAAAGGCACGCCGTCACCCCTATACGGAGCTCCGACTTCTTGTAGGCACGCAGTTTCAGGTCTCTTTCACTCCCCTTCCGGGGTGCTTTTCACCTTTCCCTCACGGTACTGGATCCTCTATCGGTCGGCAGGGAGTATTTAGCCTTGGAGGGTGGTCCCCCCTGATTCCCACGGGATTCCTCGTGCCCCGTGGTACTCGGGATCAAGCCCCAGAGAGTCCTTACCCTTTCGCCTACGGGACTTTCACCCTCTCCGGTAGGCCTTCCCAGACCTTTCGGCTAGAGTAAGAATTTTTCACTCCCCGGCTCACGCCCGGACTTGTCCCACTACCCCGACGATCCCTCGCCGGTTTAGGCTCCTCCCCTTTCGATCGCCTCTACTCAGGGAATCTCGTTTGATTTCTCCTCCTCGGGGTACTGAGATGTTTCACTTCCCCCGGTTCGCCCCCTCTCGGGTGTGTAGCCTCACCAGCTACACAGGTTGCCCCATTCGGGTATCCCGGGATCTACGCTCGCTTGCAGCTCCCCCAGGCTTTTCGCAGCTTGCCACGCCCTTCTTCGCCTCCTGCCGCCTAGGCATCCACTGCGCGCCCTTATCACCTTCACCTCTACTTCCCCTATGCATTTTTCAATGACCATGCCACTCAAAAATAGATAGCAGCTCCGCTTACTCTCCTTAGAAAGGAGGTGATCCAGGCGCACCTTCCGGTACACCTACCTTGTTACGACTTCGCCCCCCTCGCCAGCCTCGCCCTCAGTAGCCCCCCTCCTTCTCAGGTTGGAGTAACCACCTTCGGGCGCTGCCAACTCGGGTGGCGTGACGGGCGGTGTGTACAAACCCCGGGAACGTATTCACCGCGGCGTGGCTGATCCGCGATTACTAGCGATTCCGACTTCATGCAGGCGAGTTTCAGCCTGCAATCCGTACTGCGAGTGGGTTTCAGGGTTTCGCTCACCATCACTGGCTCGCCTCCCGCTGTCCCACCCATTGTAGCGCGTGTGTCGCCCAGAGCATAAGGGGCACGAGTATCTGACGTCATCCCCTCCTTCCTCCGGCTCGTCGCCGGCAGTCCCCTTAGAGTCCCCGGCCTAACCGCTGGCAACTAAGGGCAGGGGTTGCGCTCGTTGCGGGACTTAACCCAACACCTCACGGCACGAGCTGACGACGACCGTGCACCACCTGTGCCGGCTCCCTCACCTCTCGGCGAGAGTCCCTCCCCTTTCGGGTCAGTACCACCAGCATGTCAAGCCCTGGTAAGGTTCTTGGCTTAGCGTCCAATTAAACCACACGCTCCACCGCTTGTGCGGGGTCCCGTCAATTCCTTTGAGTTTCACCCTTGCGGGCATACTCCCCAGGCGGCCCACTTATCGCGTTCGCTTCAGCACGGAGGAATCACTCCCCCACACCTAGTGGGCATCGTTTACGGCTAGGACTACCCGGGTATCTAATCCGGTTCGCTCCCCTAGCTTTCGGGCCTCAGCGTCAGGTACGGCCCAGGAGACCGGCTTCCCCACCGGCGTTCCTGCTGATATCTACGGATTTCACCCCTACACCAGCAGTTCCGTCTCCCTCTACCGCCCTCAAGTCGCGTGGTTTCCAGCGCAGTTCCACAGTTGAGCCGTGGCTTTTCACACCGGACTTCCACGACCGCCTACGCCCCCTTTACGCCCAGTAAATCCGGGTAACGCTCGCCCCCTACGTATTACCGCGGCTGCTGGCACGTAGTTAGCCGGGGCTTCCTAGTGGGATACCGTCATCGGTAAGACTTTCCACTCCTTACCTTATTCGTCTCCCACCACAGCGGTTTACACCCCGAAGGGCTCCTTCCCGCACGCGGCGTCGCTGGATCAGGCTTCCGCCCATTGTCCAATATCCCCCACTGCTGCCTCCCGTAGGAGTAGGACCCGTGTCTCAGTGCCCTTGTGGCCGGCCATCCTCTCAGACCGGCTATCCGTCGTAGGCTTGGTGAGCCTTTACCTCACCAACTACCTGATGGAACGCAGGCCCATCCCTCAGCAGAGCTTTACGCCCCTTTCTTCGCTAGTACCTCTCCCTAGCGAACGTATGGGGTATTAGCTGCAGTTTCCCACAGTTATCCCCCTCTGAAGGGTAGGTCACCTACGCGTTACTCACCCGTCCGCCGCTCAGTCTACTAACCTTCACCCCGAAGGACTCCAGTTAGCAGCTTCGCTCGACTTGCATGTGTAAGGCACGCCGCCAGCGTTCACCCTGAGCCAGGATCAAACCCTCCATCTCTATCTCGGGCTC
>NZ_LBEX01000011.1:0-13214 GCF_001999655.1 Thermosipho sp. 1074
ACAAGCATCAGAAGTAAAAATATATTCAGATGATTTAAACAACGCTGTAGAAGGTCTAAATCAATACTTATCAAATTTTAAATTATAATGTGTAAGTCATATATAAGGTGTTTCCTCTTAGGAAACACCTTTTTAAAAAAGGAGGTGTTTTTAAATGACAACAAGTGAATTGTTGGGAGTTGCCCTAAAGATTGAAGGTGCGGGATATTCATACTATACAAAACTATCAAATATTTCTTCTGGAAAATTAAAAGAGTTATTTTTAGAACTTGCTAACGAGGAAAGGGAACATGCAAAAATATTTGAAGATATATTAAAAGAACATGAAGATGAAAACCTAAATTTAAACGAAGAGGAAATCGGATATTTAAGAGCTTTTGCAGATAATATTATATTTCCAAAATTAAATATTGACAAGATTCCACAAAGCATAAAAGAAGCTTTAAAACTTGCAATAGAAGTTGAAAAAGATTCCATTATATTCTACAATGATATAAAAATGCTCATTTTAAATAACGATGCACTGGAAAAAATTATTGAAGAAGAAAAAAAACACATGAAAAAGCTAACTCTAAAATTAAATGAAAATGATACATTTGATATGTACAGTGAAGGTAGTAAGATTTAGATTATAATCAGTGGTACAAATAGTTCTTCATAAGAAAGAGAACCATGCATTCCCTTGAGTTTTTGTTCTCCACCTGTGTAGGTATAAGTAAACGAATAGTTATCTTTACAAATAAGCACATAATCTCCTATCCGGTGCACCGTTTCAGGGTGCGCCTTTCCTATACCAAAATATCCTTCCATTAAACACTCTTTAGATGGATAGATTTCAAATTTTCCAGAGTATTTTTCCTCCATATATTCTAGAAACCTTTCCTTTTTATTTTTTTGTACATAAAAATACATCATCCTCATCTCACCTGCTGGTGGAATCTTTAGGAATTTTAATAATTCACTCCCCATAAACTTATTTTTTTCATTTGGTGTGGTAATCATACCATGATCAGCCAATATAAATATTCTTGTTTTCTTGTCTGCATTTAATTTTTTAAACCATTCTAATATATACTTTGCCTCATATTCATATGAATCACTATCTGGTCCCATCTTGTGGCCTATCCCATCTATAGTTCCATAATATGTAAATAAAATTCCCTTAAAATCTTTTCTTAACATTCTTTCCAACTTTACAAGCATATCTAGTGTGGAATAATAAGTTAACACATTGGCGTTATTTTGTATGAGAAAAGAAAGCCCGGAATTTGCAATATTTTGAGCGGTAAGCACTCCACCATATAAACCTTCTTTTTTTAAAAGTTGAAAAACGTTTGGAAGTCTTTTGATATTTTTCTTTACAAGGGTTGCAAAACTATTTTCACTCATCCCTGGAAAACTAAAATCTATCATATTAACCAATGTTCCTATTTCACGTAAAAATTGGACGTATCCTAAAAGACCATGTTCTTTTGGTGTAAGCCCGGTCATAATACTCGTAACAGCTGCAACTGTTGTAGTGGGGAAAACACTACTTAATCTTGTGTAATTTTCAAAAATTACACCTAATTCTTTAAATTTTTTAAAACCCAAACTATCCAATATAACTACTATAATCTTTTCTTTTTTTTCAAGAAATGGGAAAAGATATTCCTCCATTTCCTTAAATTCATGATATGGAGAAACACCAAAGTGTTTCAATAAGACATTTACAAAAGACACAATACTCTTTTCATATACGGGTTTCATATACCTACCTCCAAAAAACAAATCCCCGGCTTTATTTTTCAAAAAACCGGGGATAATTTCAACTATCCTTTTACCGAACCCTTTGTCAAACCACCAACAAGATACTTTTGCATCGAAAGGAAGAGTATTACCATTGGGAGCATTCCTACAAGTGCCGCAGCTGAGAAAAGTCCCCATTCAGTCTCAAATGGCCCTGTTGAGAATGTCCAAAGTCCTACCGCATAAGTGTACTTTTCTACATCCTGGAGAATTATTTTTGCCAAAACAAATTCGTTAAATGTTCCCATAAAGGTTAATATTACCACAACAGACAATATAGGAGATGCAAGTGGAATAACTATTCTCCAAAATGTCTGCCACCTTGTAGCACCATCAATCATTGCCGCTTCTTCAAGAGAACTTGGAATTGTATCATAAAATCCCTTTATCAAATACATATTAAACGCTATATTCCCAAGATACACAAAGATCAATCCACCCAATGTATTTAATCCAAGCCATGGAATATACCTTCCTAAGAAGCTTAAAAATCCATACAGTGCAATCATATACATAATAGCTGGGAACATCTGAATTAATAACAACGACATTATACCGTATTTCCTTCCCTTAAACCTCATTCTACTGAACGGATAAGCGGCCAATGCATTTACAAATGTGGTAATTATTGAAACAAGTCCTGCAACTACAACACTATTAAATATCCATTTCCAAAGATAATGTCTTTGCTTCTGTTTCCATATTTGATCAAATCTAAAAAGTCTTTTATCAATTTCCTTAAATTTTACATTTAACCCTTCAACGGGAAATTTATCAACCAAGTCAGCCGCAGCTTTTGAAGCAATACTCATACTAGATGCTATATTAGATGGATATTTTGATTGTACTTCTGTAAAAAGTTGAGAAAGAGATAATATTCTAATTTTAACACCATTTTTTGCAGAATAAATTGCATTCTCTCCTGTTTTTTTAATAGACTTGACATAATTATCAAAATTATCGATAAATACTTTAACATCTTTTGAAAACTTTCCATACCTCTTGATTAAATCCCTGTAATCATCAATCCATTCCAACTTTCTTAATTCACCTCTTACACTACTTTTTAACTCATTGTTTGAAACATAACTTAAAAATCCATTTATACTTTTTCTAAAAGACTTTAAAGCTATGTATAGTTTATTAATATCCTTCGGAAGGCTATACTTTGATACCTTACTTTCAAATCTTTCGATATCTTTAAATAATTTATCAGATAATATGTATGCCTTTGCATCTAAAAGTTGCATTTCTACATCGGCAAGTTTAACTTTTAAGTCTTCATATTCTTTTCTTTTACTTTCTAGTCTATTTGAAAGAAGCAAATATTCATTTGAAGTTTCTAAATAGTCTTTTTCAATAATTGCAAAATTTTCAAGCACATTTTTTGCTTCATTTAACTGTTTAAAAGATTTCATGTTAAATTGGTTAATAATAGACAAAAAATCACCATAGCTTGTGACATTTTTTTGGTTATAGTTTTCCCACAAAGTTTTTACCTTAAGTGCATTGTTTAATAATTCATCAATTAAGTCTTTAAATTTATCCTTTAGTTGTATCTTTGAAATGTTCTTTATTACATCAAAAACTTTCAAGTATTGTGAAAATTCATCACTTTCTGTGATAAAAGTACTGATATTTGAAGGATTTTCCAATATCTCGTATGCTGCCATTAGTGTTCTATTAAAACTTTCCATTTGTGGAATAATTGAACTTTCAATTATAGGCTTCAATCTTTCATATTCAACTTTTTGATTATCCATTTTTTTCTTTAAAATATTAATTTGTGACTCAATACTTTTTATCTCGCTTTCTTTTTTTGAAACATCCTCTTTTAAAGATTTTACTTCCTTCATCCACATTTCTTTGTATTTTTGATCTATGTCTATATTTTTTATCTTCCCCTCATCCAAAAGATCAAGCATCGCAAAAGAAAACATCTTTTCAGAAGGCTTTTCAATATCTATTTTGTCTTTAATCTTACTTGAAGTGTCTAAAATCGTTTGGATAATATCTCTTGATTTTTCTTTCACAAAACTTTGGATTTCACCAAATTTTTTATCCGTAATATCAACCAATTTTCTAGACTCTTTTGAATAACCTTCTAACCTTTTTATATCCTCATTGAATTTTTCCACCAAAAATTCTACTGGCTTTTCATCATATGGTCTTGAATTGGTGGTAATGGATTCTATGTCACTTAATAACCTTAAAACATTTTCTTCTGGAAATAAAAGGTCCCTGTAATTTTGCAAACTCATCCTAGAAGAAAACAATTTTGAAGAAAAAGCAGCATTATCCCTCCTCAGTGAGGTTGAAACAACCCACACCACGGGAAATAATATACCAACAATCAAGATTATTAAAATTATATGAACCAACCAATTGCCCTTTTTTACAACCATTATCTATTCACCTCTTCAAAAGAACCTGATATTCTAAAGTTAACAAAACTAATGCCCGCCACTATAAAGAATATCAGTATGGATATTGCACTTGCAAAGCCAAAATCTTGTCCTCTTCCTGCTTCAAATGCAAGTTTGTAGGTATAAGATATCAAGATATCTGTAGCACCTGCAGGTGTACTAGTGTTTGGAATAGCAGGCCCACCTGAAGTCAATAGGTATATGTTAACAAAGTTGTTGAAATTAAAGGCAAAACTTCCCACAAGCAATGGTGCAATAGTCGTCATTAAAAGTGGAAAAGTAATCTTCCAAAACCTTTTAGACTTAGACGCACCATCTATTGAAGCGGCTTCATATAACTCTTCTGGAATACTCTGCAATGCACCTAAACTCACCGTCATCATATACGGAAAGCCAAGCCATGTGTTAACTATTAACACAGAAACCTTCGCCCAGAATGGATTGGTCATCCATTTAATAGATTCTTTGTTAAACAAGCCATTTACAACAAATCTATTCAAAACTCCATACGTTTCGTTGAAAAATCCATTCTTCCAAATCAAAACGGAAATAAACGCGGGAATAGCCCATGGAATAATAAGTAAAGTTCTATACAGGGTTCTTCCTTTCAAAGTATTGTTATTCAAAACCAAGGCAAAAATAAGTCCTATTGCAAATGTAAATACCACACTAAGTGCCGCATATGTAAAATTCCACAAAAAGATCTTTGTAAATGGTCCTGAAATTGTTGGATCTGTAAATATTTTTGTGAAATTTTCCCCACCCAAGTAAGAAATATACCCCAAAATGGGAACTTTATCACCGTTTTCATCAAAATCATAAAAAGTACCATCTTCTTCCAAAAGTGGTCTATTAGTCAAATCGTTAATAAGCGTTGCTTTCACAACAGTTTTTCCATTTTCTACCACTTCTGAAAGCGCCATTCTATAAAGGTGCTTGATTTCAACTAACTTTAAAGTTCCATCGTTACTAAACCTCAAAGATAGGCGTTCCCTTCTATTATTTACAATTTCAACTTTACTTAATATAGGAAATGCAATTTTCGATTTAAAAAAAACTTCATTAATAGCCGTCTCTTTATCAACAGGTGAATAAAAATAATTGTACGTTTTATCCCCGTCCATTATCGTAATTATTTTTCCATTTTCCTTCATAACTTCGTACTTTTCAAGTGGTATTAAATGTGCTTCACCTAAAATCATCTTCCCCGCTTGCATTCTAATGGGCTTTATATTTCCAACAACATATTTTTCTCCGTTTTCATCGTAAACCAACATCTTAAAATCTCCCGTAGGATTAATTCCCTCGTATCTAACAAAAATTTCGTAAATGTAATTTTTCCCTTCATCGGGTACATACGTATAAACCGGATCCGTTAAAAGCCTATCGATTACCTCTTGACGAGTCATTATATGACCTGTTCCATAATTGGTAAAGGCCGTTTTAATTGTAAAAGCAATAGGGTACAATACCAAGATAAAAAGTAAAATAACGGCAGGAATCATATATCTATATGGATACGCACCTTTACTGAAAATAAAATAGTCAATTAAAAATACCAAAACAAAAAAAGTAATGGAAAGTTCATAAAAACCTCTGGAAAATAAAAATAATGCTCCCCAGATAGAAAAAGCATTAAACAAAGCTAGAAATACATACCCTATAAATTTCCAAAACCTAATCATTTCATCTCCTCCCGATAAAAATGGGGGGCTACTCCCCCCTAAATATTTTTTACTTAATTCCAGCTAAAATCGTATCAACAGCTTCTTTCAAAGCTTGTTCTACTGGTATTCCTTGGTCAAGTACCTTTGAAAGTGCATCTCCCATTGCTCCCCATACGCCTGCCATTTCAGGGACATTTGGCATTGGAAGCCCATAATTTCCAAGGAATTCTGCAAATGCCTTTGTTACGTCATCAACCATTGGCAATACGTCTTTTCTAGATGGTACCCTTGGATCTGCAAGATAAATTCTGTACATTACATCCTTTGTTGAAATGAATTTTGTCAAGAATTCAATTGCATAAAGTTTGTTTGGGGATTTTGCATTTACCATAAATCCCTGTGCACCAAAGAATGGCTTTGGTTTCACACCTGGTTCAAGTTCAGGAATTGGGGCAACTCCAAAGTCTATACCTGCTTCTTTCCATCCAGGTACTGCCCAAGGTCCATTAATAATCATAGCCGCTTGTCCATCTTTAAACATATTGTCCATAACATTGTAATTGTCACCTGATTCAAGAAGCCCTTCATCAACTAATCTCTTTATCAAAGACAATCCTTTTACTGCTCCTTCATTTGCAAGACCTATATCTTTTACATTTATTTTTCCATCTTTTTCACCAAATACATATCCTCCAAAGCCAAAGATTGCATAACTACTAAAGTAAAAGTTCTTGAAATCGTAAACTAATCCCCTTACTTCTCCTTCATATTCTTCTTGAATTTGCTTTGCAACCTTGATTAATTCATCAAATGTTTTTGGTGGATTTTCAACGTAATCTTTGTTGTAAATCAAAGCAGGTCCATCAAAAGCATATGGAATACCATAAAGCTTTCCGTTATAAGTAAATGCTTTAAGTGGAGTGGGTAAATACTTGTCTTTTTCCGGAAGAACTGGAATTGGTTCAATAAGACCATTTGCTGCAAGTTCTCCAACCCAGTCATGTGCACCAACAATAATATCAGCACCTTCACCAGCTGGGGCTGCTGTTAAAAATTTGGATTTTATATCGTTAAAGTTAACTTGCACAACTTCTACGTCAATTCCGTAAATAGATTTAAACTCATCACCTAATTTCGTAAGAATAGGTGCTTGTGCCTCAGATGTCCAAATGGTAATTTTTACTGCAAATACACTGAAAACCATCAGAATCATTAAAAGAGATACTAATAACTTTTTCATACACTTTCCCCTCCTTTTTTAAAATACTCCAAGATTATTTTACTACAACAAAAAAACTAGTTTACAACTTGTTGGAAACTGTTCCAACATTATATTATATCATAAAATATCCGTTTTTATTACTTTCGAATAAGATTTTTTTACATTCTTTTACATTAACATCATTATTTTTATTATTTTTCTCTTCTACCCTTATAAATATCTTGTTAAAATGTTTGCCTTCTTAATCTTCAAAAGTACCTTTTTTCACTATTTTCTCTTTGTACATCAAAAAATCTCCACGACTTACAACACTATCAATTTCCAAATTTTCATTTAACACAACTAAATCCGCATCGTAACCTTTCTCTAATCTACCCTTAAATTTAAGTTTTAACACCCTAGAAGGATTAACCGTTATAGTCTTTAACGCTTCTTCTAACGGCAAATATCCTTTTTTCACACTTGTCTTTACAATTTCATATAAAGAGGTAACTTCTCCAATTTGCAAACCTATAAAATTACCATCTTTGTCAAATTTTGGAAGACTTCCCTGACCATCCGAAGTTAAAGTAACTCTATCAATTACTTTGGATTTATAACATTCCATTAAATAATTTACCGTTCTAATTTTATCCTCATTTGTTGAAAAACTTGTGGTTAAATCAAAAAAACCACCCATTTTTGCAAATTCTATCCCCTGTTCCAACAATTTTTTATTTCTATTCATATGGGTGGGATATAGATTGATTATGGGAATTTCTGTGTCTTTTACAATATCAAACAAATAATCTATTCCAAATTTACCAGAACCAACATGAAAATTAACAATACCTGCTTTTCCAGAAATAAGTCCTCCCAATCTAGCATTTGAAACTATCTTTTTTATCTCTTCCAAAGTCGGTTGAGTTGATCTGTGATCTGAAATTGCTATCTCTCCAACACCAATAACCCTATCAATTAATACAATATCCTTTGCTATACTACCTGTAAAGGTTACAGGTGGAACTGCATAAGAACCCGTGTAAATAAAAGCATTTACACCTTCTTTGTTCAATGCTTTTGCCTTTGCATACAAATTTTCAAGACTTCTAGTTATACCATCTGTTCCTAAACAACCTACTACAGTAGTAATTCCTCCCTTTATTAATTGCCTCAAATTAATTTCCGGTGTTCTAGTTGAAAAATCCCCCTCACCACCTCCGCCAGTAATATGGACATGCCCATCAATAAACCCTGGAACAACAATTTTTCCAGAAAAATCGTACATTTGAATATCCAATGGAAAATTATCAATATTTATCCCTTCTTCAATAATTGCAATCTTTCCATTTAAAATTAAAATATCCTTTTTTCCAATATACTTAGGTGCATAAACTGTGGCATTCTTTATCAACTTTACCATTTAATCCCCCCCTTTTTTTGATATAATTAACACAAGGTGATAAAATGAAAATTCTTTTCCCTTTAATAAATATCTTTGCAATAATTCTTTTGTACATAACACTTTCTAAAAAAATATCCAATAAGTTATTTAAGATCACAAGGGATATTTTTAAAATTCAAACAATACTTTCTCCCATAACTATATTATACTCTATAACATTTGCTTACATATTAAAGATAAACATTAAAGAAATGGGATTTCAAATAGGTGATTTAAAAACAGGATTAACATTCATAGCAATATTTGGAATACCTATTTTTATTCTCTCTTATATCTTTGCAAAAAAAGCGAAAAAAGAAGAGATAGAAAATTTTAGTTATCTAAAAATAAGGTCAAAATGGCAGATAATCTATGTGTTTTTTTTTGTGGGGTTAACTGAGGAAACTTTTTTCAGAGGATTAATACAAACATATCTAAATAAAAGCATCAATCTTTTTATTTCTATTACTTTAACTAGTGTAATATTTTCACTGTTTCACATCTTAAATGTTAAGACTAAAAATGAAACGTTTAGGGTTTTTTTACAACTTTTTCCCATTAGATTTGTAATTTCTCTAATCCTTGGATACACATTTCAACTTTCAAAAAGTTTAATCTATCCAGCAATCATCCACAATCTCATGGATGGAATAACACTTTTAACAATACAAAAAATTATTTACAACAAACGATCAAGAAGCAATACCTTGTGAAAGGTCATCGTAAATTTTTTTGATCTCTAAATGATACTTTTTAAATATCTCCAAAATCTTTGGGTTAAAATCATCCGGAGATGTTCTTCCATCACCTTCAAGTATTATTTTTACTACTTCCTCGTGCGTATATCCCCTTTTATATGGTCTTGGAGATCTTAATGCATCATATACATCTGCAATAGCTACAATTTGTGCTTCTATTGGTATTTCATCTCCTTTTAAGCCAAATGGATAGCCTTTTCCATTGTATTTTTCATGATGGTATAAGGCTATTTTTTTTGCTGTTTCAAAATATGGATCATCCAAAAGCTTTGCACCATATATTGTATGTTTTTTCATCTCTTCAAATTCTTCATATGTTAATCCTCCGTTTTTCCTAATCAGTTTTTTACTGACAAATATCTTACCAATATCATGCAAAGGGGCAAACGATTCTATCTCTTTCACTTTTTCCATTGGAAGATTTAACTTTTCTGCAATAAATCCAGAAATTTTTCCAACTCTGTAAATATGTTCACCAGTTACATCATCATAAGCTTCTGCTATAGTTGAAAGTTTTTCTGCAAATCTCATATATGCATTCTTTATCTCTTCAGTTGACATTTTCTCAAGCCAAAAGGCTTTTACTAAATTACCCAACCCCTTTATCAATTTTCTTGATTGTTCAGAAAAAGCCTCTTTGCTATTTACGTCTATATCTAGCAAAAGCCTTATCCACAAATAAGGGGTTAACTGAATCTCATTAACCAAAGTTTCTTTCATAGGTTTTGAAGCATCTACCAATATTTCATACTCTTTTTTTGAAAGTTCTTTTATTTTCTCAGTATTGATAATATCTTTCACTATCCTTATATTCTCACTTAAAGGCATTGCATCAAACATATTAATCTGCTTGAGTTTTTCTAAATCATGACCATATGCTGCAACAAACTTTGCAGTTTTGTTTTTTTCATTTACAAGGATTATACTTCCATAATTTGCTTCTGGAACAATTTGTATAGCAGTCTCAAGTACATATTTACAAAAACTTTCTAAATCCTGTCCAGGCACCATCTTAGACAACAAATCAATCATTTTGTAAAGACTCTCAGAAAAATTTTTATTTTCTTTATACAAAATTTTCAATTTTTTGTTTTTCTCCAAAAGTTCTTTAGTTGCTTTTTTCAATGCTTTTCTATGTAAATAAAGCAAAAAAGAAACAGTAAAAACTAAAATCAAACTTACAAAAACAACCATTTCTACCCAAATTGGTACCGTTTCATTACCAATTAACAAATATTTATCAAGTAATATATAATATATAGAACTATTATCAGATTTCCATTTTTTTAAATAAAAATCAATTTTATCTATTATTTCTTTATCAATATCTTTGGAAAATCCAAAACGAATCTCAACTGGATAAAAAATTATCGGTGTCTTGGACAAAGAATACGTCTCCCCCAAATATATTCTACTAACTACTCCTGCGTATGCTTTCTTTTCACTTACCATCCTAAGCACTTCTTCATAAGATGCAACCTCTAAAAATTGTATATTTAGTTTAAATCTTTCTGCAAGTTTTTTTATTCCTTCTTTTCCCACATAATAAATATCATCTTTTAAAACCGCTACAGTTTTATTATCCAAATCCAATATAGACTTCAATTTTTTATCATACGAGTATACAAGTGCCCAATTAACAAAAACACTTTCACTGTTAAAGAGAATTTTTCTTTCTCTTTCCTTTGAATATGCCAAATCCAAAAGTATATCTATTTCTCCTTGTTTTAATTTATTGTACAATACAGAAAAATTATCGTTATATACATAATTTAACGTCCAATTTTCTCTTTTAGCTATCTCGTTTAAAATATCAACAAAAAAACCTTTAGGTTTTTCTTTTCCAAAATAAACTAATGGTTTGTTGTTATACAAACCTACAGTTAATTCTTTACTAAACACACAACTAAAAAACACAAAAATTATCAACGCAAGAAAAATAATCTTTTTTCGCACCTCTACCCTCCCCAAAAACTAAATTTTATATCCATATTTTAGACTACTGGAATAAAACTAAGTTCTCGCTGATTAAATACTTGGAATAAAAAACCCAGCATCATGCTGGGTTAATCGTGTAAAAGTCCTTTTATAATTAATTCTGTTGCTTCATCTTCTGTAAGACCTTTTGCCATTAACATTTCTAGTTGCTTTTGATTTACCCTTCCAATAGATGCCTCATGTGTAAGTTCTGCTAGGTCATCTTTTATTTTTAAAACTGGCACAGTTGCAACTTCTATCTTATCACCTTTAGTTATTTCTTCACATGATATATGCGCCCTAGAATAAGGAGCATTACCATATGCTTCATTTAAAACTTTTGCCTTTGATTCATCTAAAGCAACTACTATTGTTTTTGCAAGTCCTTTTGAGTTCTTTCCATCAAGCCTTAATATTTCATTTATGCTTACTTCATCACTTTTTGAGGCTTTCACTTTAGAAATCATTTCACCAACGGCAAAGTCCTCTAATTTTACATCCATGAGAACGTCTAATTTTCCCACTCGTGTTTTTGTCAAAGTAAAGGAATTCTTGTAAACACCGCCTTTTTTTACTACAGCATAAGTCTTTGTAATAAGATTTATAGTCCCAGAATCACTGTGATAGTGTTCATCTATATATTCCATAACGGCATTTTCCTCAACTACAACATTTGAAACAGCATTGTGAGTAAAATCCTCTGCTTGTGGAAAAACACAGTGTGATAAAAACTTTACCCTTGCACCTTTTCTAACCTTGATATTAAAAACCACATTTTGCAATCCTGTTTTCTCAATATATCCCGTACAAACGTGTATCGGCATTGGAATATGAGTATTTTCCATTATTTCCATATCAACTTGCACACCATTTTTTATTTGTTTTGGAACAAGTTTTATTCCTTCAACATTGTTCAAACCTAAAACTTTATCACCACTTATAATAATCGATGCAATTCTCTTATCTAGAAATTTAGATGCATCTGTTCCTAATTTTTCAACTGTTTTTACAATAGTTTCAAATTCTCTTTTAACGTCCATCGATTTTCAACTCCTTAGTTACAGGAACGTTGGGGTGATCACAAGCATTGCATAAATTTTTAAATATTTCAATAACTTTCTTCGTGTTATCATGTGCTAGGATCTTTCCCGCACATAATAGATACGCCTCATCTGTATTATATGCCATTTCCTCTCTATGGGTAATAACTATTGGCGTACCACCATAAGATACAACATAATCAACTATATTATTTATCATATCAAGACTCATTATATCTATCCCTGAATCAGGTTCATCAAATATAACATATTTTGGTTTTAAAAGAATGATTGAAGCAAGTTCAACTCTCTTTCTTTCTCCTCCACTTAAGCTTTTATCCACAAATCTTTTCATATAAAGAAATGGATCAAGTCCTACTTTCTCCAAGGCTTCCTCTACTTCATCTTTTGTCACATCCAACTTACCACCAAGTGTTAAATAAGTATAAACATTCAATCCTTCATATCTTGCAGGTTCTTGCCACATTAAAGTTATTCCCAATCTTGAACGTTCATACACATTTTTTTGGGTTATATCTTTTCCATCTAAAAATATCTTTCCTTCCGTTGGTTTGTAATCTTCCAATCCCATAATTAAATATCCTATAGTACTTTTTCCAGCACCATTAGTACCTAAAATAGAATATTTCTTTCCTACAGAAAAACTTAAAGATATATTGTCTAAAATCTTTTTATCTGAAACACTATAAGAAATGTTTTCCAGTTTGAGCACGCAATAACACTCCTTATTAAAAAGTCTAATAAAATTTTACCACAAATTAGACTTACAAATGTAACAAAATTAAAACATCTTTTTTTGTTTTTATATTTATGCTCTATACCAAAAAATTGAATAACCTACCCATACAATAAAAAAAAAAGCAGGCGAAAGCCTGCGAAAAAAAAATAAACC
>NZ_LBEX01000010.1:0-2309 GCF_001999655.1 Thermosipho sp. 1074
CTTTAAAAATTCCCAATAAATTTTCATGAAACCCCTCCTCCATATAAACTCTTTAATCTAATTCTAACTTAACAGAACATATTATTTATGTTATAATGGTAATAACTATAATTGTTATATTGTTTTTAAGTGATTTTATTGACAAATTTTTAAAATATGGTATAATATAATATAGGATAAAAAAATAGAATGTATAAAAGACCCTACTGGGTCTTTTTTTTATAAAAAACAAAATATTTCAGAGAAATTCCCTTATTACCTTTTCGCATCATAAAAATATATAATCAAAAGGATTTAAAATAATAAACTTCTCATAAACATTACCAAAGGGGGGAATATTATGAAGAGGTTTATTATTTTTTTACTTTTTGTATTAACAATATTCATGGTCTCATGTACAAAAATACAAAACACGCCAGCTTCTTATGAAAATCCTTCGTATAAAATTTCAGAGATTTTTAATCAGAAATTAGGATTTAATTATACTTATCAAAAAGCATCTTTAGATAACGATTCAAAAAAGTTATTCATTTCATTAAAAGATGAAGATGAAAAAAAACTACTTCTTTATGAGTACCTCTTAAAGAGCACACCAAGTGAATCAACTTTAACTAATCTTAGAAATATCCCCTATACGTCAGACTCAAATATTCTTGCACTTGGCGCTGTAAATGGGAATCCTTGGTTTATATATACTACTATCACAATTCAAGGAAAATACCTCACATTTTCCTATTATAATTCTAATGGATGGCATAACGTAGATTTACTTTCAGCATGTAATCTAACATCCCCGTACAAATATTTATTTGACATCTTTTACAACCAAAACACTGTACTTTTAAGTTTTTACAACGAAAAAAAATATTGTGTAATAAAAATTTCAGAAAATGCATATAATATAAATTGCTATAATATCCCCACCCCAAAAGACAATATAGAAATATATTTGACGTTAGATGCCTACTTTTACGAAAATAACGTATATATCCTACAATCGTATACGTATAATTATTATTCACTAATATCAATAGATGTTATTCCTAGGATAGTCGCCTTTTTTAAAAGAGAAGAAAGCGAAGCAATATCCAACAGTATCCTCAAAAGTCAAGATTATTTGTATATAACATCTTACAAAGATAAAAATCTTGTCCTTTACAAAGCAAATTTAACAACCAACACCCTTGCAAGTTCAACTATAAACATACCCATACCAGATTGGGCATATCCAACTGGGAGTGACATTCTCTTGGAAAATTCAGGAAAAATATGGAACTTTTTTGAAGTTATATATGAAAATGTTGTTCTTAGCACAAGCAAAAGTATCTTCTACACAATATATGATCCAAAAACTAAAGAAACTACCTCAGCTACTCCGGCAATTATGTGGTATTCAACATATTGGGTGGAGTACCAAGATTATGACTTTCACACATGCGGATACGGTATAGACAGTGAACAAAATGTTTGGTTCCACATACTTGGCCAAGATTTATCTTTTTCGCCTCACCGTGAAAACTCCAATATTGCGGTTTATAGCAGCAATGGTAATAGGATAGCAACTTTGCCTCCAGAAGCTGTAGCTTTCCAACCTGGAAATACCTTTGAGTATTTTACACTGCTTGATGGGGATTTTAAAAACACCGCAATATTACTTTTTAAAGATCAAAATGAAATGCAAAATATAAGCTTTTTAAAACTTTTGAAAGAATAAACAAAGGCTCATATTGAGCCTTTGTTTTTTTTTTCAAATTTGTGTTAAAATTAAAGTGAATAGGTATATTTTCCGGAGGTGGTTAAATGAAACTACAATTTAAACTCATACTATCCTTAGTATTGGTAGCAATAATTGCTACAGTGACAAGTGTTTCAATTTCATCATATTTTGCCTTCAAAAACGTTTCAAAAAGTGCAAATACTATAAACGAACTCATCCTTACCTCGATCTCCAAAGACGTACATGCAGAACTAGAAAACATCATTGATCCAATTTACAAGTATGCAACGGAAGGATCACTTGCTCCATATTTGATGAATATAACAAGTGATTTAGGAAAAAGACAACTTGCATGGGGAATTAGAAACGCAAAAAATACATTAAAAAATGAAGGTTTCATCCAGACATTTATCGTATTAGAAACAGGTGAAGTACTTGATGAGACAGGCGAGTTATCAATTAATTTTCCAGAGAAGTTAAACGATATAATTGACAAGATAAAAAACAAGGAAATCTTCCGACTTCACAGGAACACCTATGACAGGCTTTAAAGTTTTAGAAGCAATAACCCCTGGTAAATGCGCAGCCCCTC
>NZ_LBEX01000020.1:0-1382 GCF_001999655.1 Thermosipho sp. 1074
CCCCCCTTTTTTAGTTAAGTTTAGAAATATTTTCGATTAATTCATCTAATTTTTCATATTCTTCTTTTGTTATAAGTCCCTTTACCACCACTTCACCTACTATTTCTGCCTTTACATTCTTTATCATTCCTTTTAATTCTTCTATAAACCTTCCTCCCCATCCATAGGAGCCCAATATCCCTATGTATTTTGTCTTTGGCCTTAAGGCATTCATTAAATATACCACTCCTGCTATCTTTGGGTGCATACCTCCCAATACCATTGGCGTCCCCACTACTACTGTCGATGCCTCTACCAAATCTATCGCTATCTCTCCTATGTCGCTTTTTACTACATTGTGTAATTTTACTCTTACTCCCTTTTCCATTAATCCTTCCATTACGTATTCCACCATCTTTTTTACACTTTCATGCATCGATACATACAATATTATTACTTCTTTTTTTGTCTCATTACCCGCCCATTTTTTGTATTCTTTTATTATTTTTTCTGGTTTTGTATATACCGGCCCATGACTTGGCGCTATCTTTCCTATCTCTATCTTTTCTATCTTTTCTATGTTCTTTATAACGTGGTTTCTAAACGGCATCATTATTTCTGCGTAGTACCTCTTTGCCATCTCTATTAATACATCGTCTCCTTCTTGTTCTATGTCACTTGTTGCATAGTGTGAACCAAATAAATCACAACTAAACAATATCTTTTCTTCTTTTAAGTACGTTACCATCGTCTCTGGCCAATGTACCCACGGCGTTAAGTAAAATTTTAACGTCTTTCCCCCTAAATCTAGCTCTTCTCCATCTGTTACCTCTATTATATCTTCTTTACTTACATGTACGTGTGTGTGCAATAATTCTGCACATTTCTTGTTCGTTACTACCTTCGCACCATACTTCTCCACCACTTCTTTTATCAAACCTGAATGGTCTTGTTCCGCATGATTTGATATTACATAATCTATATTCTTTATATCCAATTTCTCTAAATTGTTGTAAAACTCTTCTTTCTTTGCAGGATCAACGGTATCTATTAAAGCTATCTTTTCCCCTTTTACTATATATGCATTGTACGTTGTCCCATTTGGAAGAGGAATTAATTCGTCAAATAATTCCCTATCCCAATCAATAGCTCCTACATAGTATACCCCATCACCTATCTTCTTAACCATCTTATTCCTCCCCTTCTCATTAAAAGTGGGACATAATGTCCCACTTATTCTTCTACTTCAAATTGGTCTTTGCCTACCCCACATACTGGACATACCCAATCTTCTGGCAATTTCTCAAATGGTGTCCCTGGCTCTACCCCATTGTCTGGATCCCCTACTTCTGGATCATATACATATCCACATACACTACATACGTATCTCTTCATGTTTTCCC
>NZ_LBEX01000008.1:0-4984 GCF_001999655.1 Thermosipho sp. 1074
CTTTAAAAATTCCCAATAAATTTTCATGAAACCCCTCCTATCTATTCTATAAAATGAATCCAGAAACTTAATCTAATAGCAACTCATCTTCCTTGCCTTTTAATAACCTATTTAAAGTCCTCAAAACACCAGCAATTCCTGTGCCAAAGTCACACGTTATTCTTATACCACCTTCGCCCAAAACTGCCAAAACTTTTTCTTGTTTTATTCTTTCATCTTTAAAACTGCAAACGCTTTTCGGATTGAAAATATGCATATTTATCAACCCTTCAATTTGCTGTTCTAAAACTTTTAAAATGTCTTTTCTTTCATAATAAATTACTATGTCAATTAAGGTGTCAATAATACCAGTTGTACCAAACAAATATCCAGGTAAAACAAAATACTTTCTTCTAAGATCATTTAGGAGCTCTTCGAATATCTTGTTTTTTATATCATACCTAAGAGCTACTTTTAAAACGCCGGAAGTTCCTACTTCTAAATATGGCTCGTAATTTTTTCCGTTATAAAAGCTTCTCAAGCCTTCAAAAACAACACTTGATCTTAAAATCTCATCGTTAATAGCTTTTTCTCCGATTTTTTTTATTTTGGGATCTTTTACTACTTCATACAACCTTAGTAAAAACAAAGAAATTCCTGCAGCACCATATCCAAGCCCGTAAAAGGTATTTTTCTTACTAAAACTATTTTCCCAAAATATTTTTCCAAATTTATCGTATTTTGCATGTTTTATTAACCATTTATAAATTTTCAATGCCTCAGATAAATATTTTTCTTCCTTTGTTAACCTATACATTTTTAAATTAGTAAGCCCAACACCGCTTGCTCCATAATACAAAGAATAATCTTCGTATAACATCTGATGTTTATTACATCTTTCCATTAACCAATTTGCAAGTTCAATTTCTCCTAATTCAAGTAAAACGAAAACAATTCCAGAAAGACCCGTAAGAAATCCTGGTGGAAATAATTCAAAATCAATGTTTTTAACTTTATTTAAAAACCAGTTTTTAAACCTTTTCGGTATATCATTTTTATACTTACTAATTGAATATAATATACCACCTGCTCCAAAACCAAAAGAAATTTCATTAGTTGAATAAACTATTGGATCACATGGGAAAAGCGTTTGAGTTGAAAGATTGGCAACATCGTACAAAAAATTAGTTAAACCATCTAACACATCTTTAATTTTGTATTTTTTTGTAATATCATCAAATAATTTATTTTTATCATTTTTTTCCTCTAAATCATTAACCATTTTAAATGGTTGACTTACTTTTTCACGTATTGTATGTCTATTATTCTCAAAAAAATTCAAAGCATCATCTAGAGAAATTTTAGATTCCTGTAGGTCACATATGAAATAATATATCTCCTTGGGCCAACCAATATCATCTACAATTTCTTTGTAGACCTTTTTGAATATATCATCTCTTAGAACTGAAAACACAGTTATTGGATATATATAATAAAACATTATTGATCCAATACTGTACAATTCGTCGCTTAAACTATATGCACGATTAGAATTTATATCATATTTACTAAAACCAGGAGTAGTTAAAACTGTGGTATCAATATATTTTCTAACTGCTCCTTCTAAATCAATTAAAATAGCTTTGTATGTATTCTTCTTAAATAAAATATTTCTTGCTGATATATCACCTAATAATATCCCTTTATCATGTAAAACTTGTACTACTTCAAGAAAACTTCTAAAAATTTTAAAAAACATCTTTAAAAACTTTTCTGAATCTCTTTTTGTAGCAAACGGATTTATACTAGGATTATATTTTCTAAATATTAATTCTCTAATATCATATCCATTAACAAATTCTTCAACTAAAAAATAATGTTCCCATTCTTTAAAAAAATCAACAGGTTTTGGTGTAAAATTAAATCGCTCTAAATATTTTAAAATTTTCCATTCTTTTTCTAAAAGATCTACTGAATGGACTTTTTCGTCAAAGCTTTGGTTAGTAAATGGCCTTGCTTCTTTTATAATTACTAAACATCTTTTTAATTCGTCAAATGCTTTATAAACTCCCCCACTGTTTGAAAAATGTACTGCCTCAAGTATTCTATATCTTTTTTTCAATATTAATTCTTTTAAAATCTTTTTCTTTTTTGAAAAAATAAGATCTTTTACCCAATATGGTGTTCTATAATAAGGAAGTCTCTTATCTTCAATTTTTTGACCATTTGGTGCAAAAATGATCGGAATTTTTCTCCCAGTTATATCTATCATAAAATGTTTTTTTAATCCCCCATATCTATAATACAAAATACCTTCATCTTTGTATCTTCTATCACTTAAAATATATGGTCCTTCCTCAAAATATAATTTGTCATGCAAATCCTCAAGCACCTTTTCAAAAATTTTTTCATCCCTTGGATATATAGTAATAAATTTCCCAGAACTTCCCCTGGGAAATTGTTTAGAGTTAAGTACATACAATACCTTTTTGCTTTTCGCAAATTTAAACGATATTTTGTTTTTAATTAAATACTCGCTTACAATTCTTAAAATCCTCTCTGCATTATTTAATTTTGCACTTATGTGTATTTTCCAGCCTTGCTCCGGAAATTCATTCAAATACAAAAAATACCAAAAATTATCCTTCGATAGCATCATTTTATACTTTTCAGGTAATATTTTTGAATAATCGCATTCTAATTTATTTTCATTTGATCCAAAAGGAACATAGAATAATGATTTCTCAAGAACATATAAATATCTATCAACCCACCTTAATTCTCTCATTATTCACACCCCACAAAGCTTACTTTCCTCATTATCCAAACAGCAAAAAATAAATTATCAAAGACAGGTTAGGACTTTTTGTCCTAACCTGTTATATTTATTACATAAAATGTTAATCAGTAACTTTTGAAGAAGAAGAATTGCAACAACCACTCCAACTACTTGTCCAACTACCTGCTAGTTGCGTAGAAGTGTCTTTAACAGTTACTTCTAGTTGTTGTAATCTTAATATCTCCATAGTATTCTCCCCCTTTTTCCATTTATTATTTTGCAGCCGGCCGCAGGAAAACTTAAAATAATTATTATTTTTTAACTTCAAAAATTTAGTTTATTTATTTCTTTTATGGATTTTTAAAAACTTACCTTCTACCAACATATTTGTGAATTATATAACAAATAATAGAATATATTTATATTACAATTTTATGTTATAATTATTTTGATTTCTTGTTAATTATAAAATAATATGTTTATTAAAATTTAACATTCGTCAACTTTTTCGGTAGTAAATTTCACACTCTCCATAAGCACTCTGTTCGCTCACAGGATTCTGGTTGTATGTATCGTCTGACAGAAAAAGAAGATATTTTCCAAAATTATTTATAAGTTTGAACTCCATATTTTCACTCTTCCTTATTAATTTATTCCACTTCTACAATTTATTATATAAATCACATTAAAATATAACAACCTCGAAAAATTTCAATTATAAGTTTTTTTTTTTTTTTTTAATATTTCTAATTTATTTAAAATATATTAACGAATAATGTATATTTACGTATTAAAGTTTTATGATTTAAAGTTTATTGTTCAATTATCTTACTCATAAAGCCAAGGAAATAACCAATTCCACCAATGTCTTTTTTTACAGCCTTCGTTACACCAAACATTTGGTGAACATTCATCTTTGTTTGCACAACCGTCGCAATTTTTAACATCTCCACAAAGTCTTCTTTCTCCATCACAAAAGGAAAGATATACTTTATCGTTTACAACTGGTTCGTTTAAAAATTCCATGTTCCCCCCTTAATCAATAAAGTTTTTAATTAATTATACGTATAGTTTTGTAGTTCATATACTAAAAAATATATTATAAAAATACATAGAAATATCGGGAGTTTGGAGAAAGATTTGATCGTTATCTTATCAAAAATTTTTAAAATCCTAAAAGTCAAATTTAATAGCAAAAAAATAAAAACTATTTTTGAGGTATGAAAATCAAGAAAATGAAAACCATTTTTCAAGTCTTATACAATGTTAGTAATAAAACTTTCTTATTTTCGATATGTGGAAAGCTTTAATAGCATGATTGAAAATAGAAGAATACGCACCGGTGGGTTCTTTCAATCTGTCGAAATTGCTGAAATAAATATCCTTCTTTCTTATGAACGTTTGAAATCTCGTGGTAAATGGAAAAATCCTATCCCTTTGATTAGAGCTTCTTTATATGAGATTACTTAAATGTTTGATATTAGATATTTTAACTCTGACACATAATTGTTGACATGTCTCTTTTTTTTTAGGCTTCCCCTAATATCCTTCCCAATATTTCTTTACTGTCCTTCTGTCTATCCCATATATCCTGCCTAATTCAGAAAAGTTCGGCCTCAAATCCATCCCCCTTAACACTTCCAAATGTTGTTTGACTTTTTCCATCTCTGGTATCCCTCCTTCCTTTGGAAGGATACCATTTATGTACAATTTTGTTCATTTTTATTTTCCTCTTCTTGGCCATTTGTATTTTACCATTTACATCTCAACGATCTTGCGTGGGATATAAAAAACATCCACCCACTCTGGGCTTATTCCATTTCACAAAAAGCGGTATACTGGCTTGGATACTATCGTGAGACATCAGGCAATTTGTTCGGTGCCCTCGATACCCTGTTCGTGATTGAAAAAAAGATCAACACGTTTTCCATTTACAGAACATCAAAGGTTATACGTTCGTTAGGAGTTTCAAAGAAATACGAAAAACTTTTGAAAGAAGCGGAGAGATACATCCCAAAATTCAACGTGTCAATCTACGCAAACACAAAAGATTTAAGGAGATTCATACGCAAAATCGTAGGGTTGTGCAGGGGAGAGAAGATATCGGCTGGGAGGATATCGGAGATAATAACCGGGAAGACGAAGAGGATCAGAGGCAACACGTTGAAAAAAATAATAGAAGGGAAAGAAGTAGAAAATTTAGAAGTTCCATATCCTGTATATAAC